>JADFPM010000205.1 GCA_022562335.1 Chloroflexota bacterium | reverse complement strand
GCGGCTGACGTGGGCCGTCACCCCCGGCACGCCCATCATGTAGAAATCCGGCTCCACGACGGTGTTCGTGCTGGGGGCCAAAACTCCAAACTTCTTGCGCCATCCTCGAACGTCCGGCATGTGATCCCTCCTCGGCTTTGATTTCCACTGTCTATTGGTCTATTTCCTGGTCATTAGGGGCTGAGCGGTCGCGTTCTCACCCCCATCCTAACCTTCCCCCTTCAAGGGGGAAGGGACGATTCCTCCCCCAATGGGGAAGATGTTTGGGGCATCGTTACGCTAGCTTCTGCCCCAAAGCTCTTTGGTGGCAAGCTCGGCGCCCTCGGCCATCGCCTGGAATTTTGCCCAGGTGATCTTTGGATGGCCCAGCCTGGTGCCCAGCCCGCAATCGGTGCCGGCGATGACATTCTCCCGCCCCACCAGCCGGGCGTATCTGACCAGACGCTGGGCCACCAATTCAGGATGCTCGATGAAGTCGGTTGCGTGGCCCACCACGCCGGGTATCAGCACCTTGCCGTCGGGCAGCTTGGTGTCTTCCCACACCCTCCATTCGTGCTCGTGGCGCGGGTTGGAGGCCTCGATGGAATACCCTTCGACGTTGACCATCAGGATCAGGTCCAGAATGTCCTTCAGCGGGATATCGAACAGATGCGGGCCGTGATAACTGCCCCAGCAGACGTGAAGCCTCACCCGGTCCTCGGGGATGCCCCGCAGCGCGTGGTTCATGGCTTCCACGCGGATCTGGGCGAACTTCCGGTATTCGGGCACGGTCATGTCGGGATGGACCTGCCAGCCGTCGCCCAGGTCGGGATCGTCGATCTGGAGCAGCAGCCCGGCGTCGGTTATCGCCTTGTATTCTTCATGCATGGCGTCGGCTATGGCGTTGAGGAACGACTCGTCGTCGGGATAATGCTCGTTCTGCAGCCAATGCTCGATGGTGCCGGGGGCTATCGACGGCAGGAAATCCTCCTGGGTGGCGACCCCTTGCAGAGCTGCCTTGAAACGTTCGATGTCCGCCTGTATGGCCTCCTGGCCGGTGTAGGTCAGCGGCCCGGTGCAGGTCACCTGCATCCGGCCCGAGTCGGTGGGCCTTTCCCGGTTACCGGGGAAGCCGGTGCCCCGGTCGAAATACTCGGGAAACTCCCTGGCGTCCCGGCCGGTTATCGACGAGGTGTAGGGGACGTCCGGGTTCAGGTCCAGCCCTCCGAAACGGCCGCGCACATAGTCGGTGAAGCTGGTCTTGCTCAACTCGCCGTCGTTGACTATGTCGATGCCCGAGTCCACCTGCAGGCGCACCACCTCGGCCACACCGGTGCGTATCCGCTGGGAGAGTTCCGATTCGTCGAAAGTCCCGCCAAATGCCTTGGCGCCCACCATGTCGCGCAGGCCTTCGGGCCTGGGCAGGCTGCCGGCATGGGTGGTGAGAATACGGTCGGTGCTGCGTTTCATGCCAATTCTCCCTCGGGGGTCCAGGGGGCCATGGATTCTAGCGCCACAGTTGTTCCGAGGCCATTTGCGCTCCCTGGGCCAGGGCCCCGAACTTGGCCCACATGATGGCGGGGTCGATCCTGGGGACCCCGGCCGTGGTGCCAAACCCGCAGTCGGCTCCGGCGATGACGTTTTCCCTGCCCACCAGGTTGGCGAACCGCACGATGCGTTGGGCCACCAACTCGGGGTGCTCTATGAAGTGGGTGGTGGAGTCTATGACCCCAGGTATCAGGATCTTGCCATCGGGAAGTTTCACGTTCTCCCACACCAGCCATTCGTGCTCGTGGCGCGGGTTGGAAGCTTCTATCGAATAGGCCCCGGCTTTGATCTTTAATACGAGGTCGACGATGTCGCTCAACGCGACGTCGTGGTTGTGCGGGCCCTCATAGTTGCCCCAGCAGATGTGAAACCTGATCTGCTCCTCGGGAATGCCCGCCAGCGCATGGTTTTGGGCTTCCACCCGCAGGGCCAGAGCGGTGCGGAATTCTTTCAGGGACCTATCGTGAAACTGGGCGTGGCGGCCCATGGCCGCATCGGGGGCGTCGATCTGCAACAAGAACCCGGCGTTGGCGATGGCCTGGTATTCCTCTTTCATGACATCGGCCAGCGCGTACAGGTAGGCCTCTTCGCTGGGGTAGTGGCCGTTGACCATGATCTCGGAGATGATTCCCAGGGATGCGGATGGAATGAACGCCTCCACGTGACTCACATCGGCGGTGGCCGCGCGCAGGTTGTCTATGTCTGTTTGAACCGCGGTCCCGTCGTTCACACTCAGCGGGCCGACGCACATGGGCCGCGCCACCATCAGGCCGCCGCTGGGCGCCACCCTGGCGTTCCATTCGGGAAATTCCGCCCGGTCGGAGAACACCCGCATATCGGGATTCTGGCCGCCAAAGCCGCCGAGCCGGTCTTTGACGTAACTGGCGAAGTTGGGCTTGCCAAACTCACCGTCGCAAATGACATCGATGCCTGCTTCGGCCTGTAGCTTCACCACCTGGGCGACGGACGAGCGAACCTTTTCAGCTAAAACGTTCTCGTCGTAGGCTTGCCCGGCGTCCTTTGCCTGGATCATTGCCAGCAGATCGGGCGGCCGGGGCAGGCTGCCCGTGTGGGTGGTGAGTATCCTGTCGGAGCTGCGCTTCATATCTTTTTCGCCGTCGCTGGTTTCGTGCAGCCGGTTTTGAGCGAGCCTGGATGGGCGGATTGTAACACGCTTAAAACCGGTCTCCCAGGCAGGCTCAGCCCGTGCGTTGACAGCCGGTTTTCACGAACATACCATGGGCACATTCTTCCAGGCCCCGCGAAGGGGCCGTTAAGGGCGTGATGCAGGAACCGCTACTGACCACGGTGGTGGGAAGCTATCCCCAGCCGGACTGGCTGATCGACCGCCTGGCTTTGGCCGGCGGGGTTTTGAGGATTCGGGACGCCGGCATCTGGCGCATCCCCGAGGAATACCTGCAAGATGCCCAGGACGACGCAACGCTGGTGGCCATCAGGGACATGGAGCGGGCGGGGGTGGACATAATCAGCGACGGCGAGATTCGCCGGGAGAGCTATTCCAACCGGTTCGCCACCGCGCTGGACGGCATCGACCTGGAACGGCCTGGCAGTGTCATTAGCTCCCGTGGACAGCCGACGCCGGTGCCCCGGGTGGTGGGGCCGGTCCGCCGGAGCCGCCCGGTGCAGGTCCGTGACCTGGCGTTCCTGCGGGCCAATACCCAATGCAAGATCAAAGCCACGGTCCCCGGACCTTTCACTTTGGCCCAACAGGTCCAGAACGATTATTATCCCGACCGGGAGAGCCTGGCCATGGACTACGCCGCCTGCGTCAACCAGGAGGTGATCGCCCTGTTTGAAGCCGGGGCCGACGTGGTGCAGCTGGATGAGCCGTGGCTTCGGAATAACACGGAAGAGGCTAGGGAGTTTGGCGTCAAGGCCATCGACCGGGCCCTGGAGAACGCCACCGGGACCACCGCCTTGCACCTCTGTTTTGGTTATGCCGCCGTGGTGTCCGAGAAGCCCGGCGCGTACTCCTTCCTGACCGAATTGGATAACTCGGTGGTCCAGCAGGTCTCCCTCGAGGCCGCCCAGCCCAACCTGGACCTGGCGGTGCTGCAGGAAATGCCGTCCAAGACCATCATCCTTGGCGTTTTGGACTTGGGCGACCCAGAAATAGAATCGCCGCAGACCGTGGCGGACAGGATTCGATCTGCGCTTAAATACCTTCCACCCGAAAGGCTTCAACTGGCGCCCGATTGCGGGATGAAATACCTGCCCCGTGAGACAGCGTTGGGGAAGCTTCGGGCGCTGACCGCCGGCGCTGGTTTGGTTAAAAGATCACTGGGCTTGGACCCATAGCCATTATCATTTCCGATTCAAGGGAGTTCTGAGATGCCTGATCTTTACCGGGTTGACCACGTGGGAAGCCTGTTGCGCCCAGCCCAAGTAAAAGAGGCCAAGGCGGCCTTTCTGGAGGGAAGCCAGACCCGCGAACAGCTGGAACAGGTTGAAGACCAAGCGATCCTCGCGGCATTGGAACAGCAGAAAAGGGCGGGAGTGGATATCTATACCGACGGCGAGTTCCGGCGGTCGGGGTTTCAAAACGACCTGCTGGACGCCGTGGAAGGCTTCGTCCCGACCACGGACCCGGCGGTGGTCCGCGTCTGGCAGGGGCCGGGCGGCGAGCCCAGGGAGCAGGGCACCCGGCAGGTGGTGGCGGCCAAGCTCAAGCACGTGGGCCGGATGACCGCCCGCCAGTCGGCGTTCATGATGGCCAATGCGCCGGGCCCCGTGAAAATCACCGTGCCCAGCCCCAGCCAATTCCCCGCCATCAGCTATCAGGCGGGGGTGACCAACCAGTTCTATCCCACCCGCACCGACCTGCTGTGGGAGATTGCTGCGGTGATCAAAGCGGAGATCGCCGCCCTGGTGGAGGAGGGCGTGTCGTATATCCAGATCGACGCTCCCCGGTACAGTTATTACGTCGACCCGGCCTGGCGCAAGCACCTGCAGGACCTGGGAGAAGACCCGGACAAGATGTTCGACGAGGCGGTGGCCGCCGACAACTATTGCATCGAGGGCATTCAACGAGAGGGTTTGACCGTGGCCCTGCATATATGCCGGGGCAACAACGAGAGCAAGTGGTACGCCGAAGGCGGCTACGAGCCCATCGCCGAGAAACTTTTCGGGACGTTGGCCGTCGACCGGTTTTTGCTGGAGTACGACACCGGCCGGGCCGGGACCTTTGAACCCCTGAGGTTCGTCCCCGCCGGCAAGGTGGTGGTGCTGGGACTGGTCAGCTCCAAAGACCCGGCATTGGAGTCTCAAAGCACGTTGTTAGACCGTATCGACGATGCGGCGCGTTACGTGCCCATCGACTTCCTGGCCCTCAGCCCTCAGTGCGGCTTCGCCTCCACGGCCGCGGGCAACCTGCTCACCGAAGAACAGCAATGGCGCAAGCTGCGGTTGGTGGCGGAAACGGCCGCCGAGATTTGGGGTTGGGAGTAGATTGCCCGATAAT
>JADFPM010000204.1 GCA_022562335.1 Chloroflexota bacterium | reverse complement strand
ACACTCCCGCCGTGATGGCCGCCAACGCGCCGGGCAAGCCCTGGTTGATGTAATGGGGCACCTGGTGCAGGCTCACCCCGGCTTGGACCATGAAAGTCGCGGCGGCAAAAGCGGAGATCATCCAGAAGGCCCGGGTCTTTAACGCCTGGGACACCGTGAAATCAGGCTCCGCAAGGGGGACCGAAGTTCCATCGGTTGCCAACGCGGCATCCCGTCTTCCCCCAGCGGCCTCCTTAGGATCGGAAACCGGGGGGGCCGGGTCTGGTTCCAGCCCCATGTCCTCGGGCCTGCGGGACATGAAGATCAGCGGGGGCAGGACCCCCACCGCGAAGGTGAACAGCCCCATGGCAACCCAAGCCGTGCGCCAACCCCATCCGCCGATGATCAACTGGGCCGCCAGGGGCATGACGGCAAGGCCGGCGCCCTTGGACATCGCCTCGATTGCCAGACCCAGGGGCCGCCGGCGGATGAACCAGTTGCTGATGGCCGTGGGGATGCTCAGTTCCAGCGGCCCGGTGAACACCATGCGCCCGGGTACGTATAGGGAGTAGAAGGCCCAGGGAGTGGCGACCAGGGACAGGCCGATTGCCAAGGCGCCGGTGATCACCGATGATACGGCGATAAGCGTGCCCGAGCCGTAACGGTCTATCCACCGGCCCACGAAGGGCGTCACCACCACGGCGAACAACCCGCCCAGGCTGACGGCGCCGGAGAACAGTCCCCGGGACCAGCCCAATTGGTCGGTCATGGGGACGACGAACACCGACAGGGTCGCCACCGCCATCACGGTCCGGGTGGAAAAGCTGACCACCACGGTGTTGGCGATTATCACCCACCCGTAGTAAAAAGGCAGCCACCCGGCCAGCCGGGCCCTGGCGGACCCGGCTTTGCTATCGTTCACTGTTCTTGGAGCCCAACGGGATGACGGCTATCCACTGGCGGCGGTTGACACGGGTTGGGCCGACTCCTGCTTGGTTATGAACTCTAATATCTGGGCCGCGTAATGGGGGGCCTTCATGGAATACCGGTTGGTGGCGGCGATGCCGGGGAAGGTGTGGTCGTGCTGGCCGATGACGTCCCACTCTTCGTGGCTCCAGGCCGACGGCAGCAGCTGGTTATTGGGGATCAGCCGGTGGGCATTTTCCGCCGCCGAGACATGGTGCACGTCGTCGGGGGTGTTGCCTTCGATAAGGACCACCGGGCATTTGATGGACTTCAACTCATCTTCCGTCATGTCGCCCACCGGGTTGGGCCTGGCGAAAGCGGTCTGCCAGTCTCGCATGGCCGTGATGAATCTCTCCGGTTCCATGGACATCAGACGGTCCCGGTTGGCCGGATTGTCCTTGACCCGCTGGGCGAAGAACTCGGTTTCCACCACCGCCGCCATTCCGCCCTTCTCCGCCGCTTCGATGTATTGCCCGTAGTATCCGGGGGACATCAACTCACCGCTGGTGGGTCCGCCGCTGACCTCCCATACATATACGCCCTTGATCACCTCGGGATGCCGGGCCGCCAGGGTCAATGTCGTGCGCGAACCGGCTGAACCGCCGGCGGCGTAGGCAGGAGTTGCCCCGATGTGCTTCAACAGGTCCGCCATCTCATCGGCCCAATGGTGTTGCTCCGAGAGCTGTCCACCGATGGCCACCTCGGAACGGCCGCAGTTGCGCCGGTCGTGGAGTATGACCCGAATGTGGGGCGAAAGCAGGGCCGCGATGGGGCGCAAGGCGTTTGTATCTCCCCGCCCGCCGGGGGTCAGTATCACCGCCGGTCCCGTGCCGTGGTCCTCGTAATAGAGGTTGATGCCGTTGATATTCGCGTATGGCATTTTATTCTCCTTCCAGTTCGGTTTGCTTCGGATAAAAACCCTAGTCCTAGCCTAAGCTCGGGATGAATCCCGCTCAGTCTTTTTGAAGCCGTTACCGGGGCCCCTCGTCGAATTGCACCAGGATGCCGTCGGGGTCGTACACGAATATGGTCCTGACCACTCCCTCATCGTTGGTGAAATCCGCCAATTTGCCGGCCAAAGGCACCCCCTTGGCTTCCAACTCAGCCGCGACGCTTGCCACATCGTCCACGGTGAAAGAGATGTGGCTGATGCCTATCTGGTCCAGCTTGATGGATTCGCCCCCGATATCGTCGCCGGGATGGGAGGTCAAAACCAGGAAAGGCGCAACCTCTTCCCCATTGGGGCCTTCGAACCAAACATTTGCCACGGTCCGGGCCTCATGGCGGGATCGATACATCTCGGCCGATCCAGCGCCGGGACGCCGGGCCATTTGCTGGGTGGCCTGCATCTTCACCTTCATGCCCAAAACGTCCCGGTAAAATCCCAGGGATCTCTCCAGATCGTGGACGCATACCGCGATGTGAGAAACGCCCTTTGCCCGCATTCTGGCTCCTCTATGCCCGTGTATTCCAGTCGATGCCGATGATGGCTGGTTTTGGTATCAAGACCGCAGGTATTTTTCCTGCAATCCAACGAACTCGCCGGTGCGGTTCACCGACCGCAGCAGGTCCGGCGTGGCCTGATCGGGCGCCAGGTCCTCCAACGGCCCCCCGTTCTTGAGGTGCTCCAAGCTATCGTGAATGGCCTTCACCGCCACGGCAAAGGTGGGGTTGCCCAACATGAGTATCTTAACGCCGTTGGCGGCCAAAAACGCCCCGTCGTTTCGGATGTCCGGGGGCGGGCTTAACACGCAGATGGGCAACTGGGTGGCCCGGTGCACCGCTTCAAATTGTTCCCGGCTTGACGCGCCGGTCAGCATGATCGCCTCGGCCCCCGTCTGGGAATATGCGGCGATGCGGTCGATAGCTTCGTCCAGCGGACATAATCCCAGGGCGGCGGTGCGAGCGACGATCACCGTGGTGGGATCGGTGCGGGCCGCCACCGCAGCCTCCAGCTTGCCCACCTGCTCTTCCTTGGAGATCAATCCCGGGTCCGAGACGTTGAACCGCTTGGGAACGAAGTTGTCTTCGATCTCTATGGCTGAGACCCCGGCGGACTCCATCTCCCTCACCGTCCTGACCACGTTCACCGCGTTGCCGAAGCCGTCCTCGGCGTCCACCATCAGGCTCACGTCAACCATGCGGGTGATACGCCGGCAGTGGTCCACCACGTCGGACATGTTGGAAAGCACTAAATCGGGGACCCCCAGATTGGCCACCTTGCCCACCGAGCCCGAGAGCACGCAAACCTGGTATTCCAGCATATGGGCGATGCGGGCGGACAGAGGGTCAAAGATATTGGCGGCCAGGGTGCAGCCGGGCTGGGCCAGCACGCCGCGGAAATTCTCACGGGCTAGGGACATGGTTCGTGTCTCCTTGTGGGAGTCGTTTCAACTGTCGCTCGGCAAGTTTGACCTTAGACCGATTGAAATGCTCACGAAATCCCACTCTCTCCCCCTTTCGCAAAGGGGGAGATTCCAGCCCCCCTGCGAAAGGGGGAGATCCTGGCCTCCTTTGCAGGGGTTGGGAGATCTCCGGCCGCCTCGGCCAAGTCAAATAACACCAGCTCAGGCCACCTAGGTTCAAACGGCCTATGTTAGCTAGCGCGCCCCTCGTCCACCTCGGAGCTGCCCAATCCCTCGGCCTTGAATAGCTGGGCTTTCCGGGCGTAAGACTCGGCCGTGCGGCGTATCATCTGGTGATGCCGTTCTTCGGTGGGCCGGTCCCTGGCTTCGGCCGGCACACCCGCCACAAAGGATTTGGGTGGGTATTCTTTTCGCTCCAGCACCACCGCGCCGCTGGCGACGATGGAATACTCGCCCAGCACCACCCCGTCGTTTAGGGTGGCCCCGTTTCCGATGAGGCAATGGGTTGCGATGGTCAGGGCGTGACAGGTCACCCCGTGGCCCAGCGTGACGTAGTCCCCGTAAGTGGCGTCGTTGTCGGCGTGGACCACGCAGTTATCCTGGATGTCCACGTAAGCGCCCAAGGTGATCTTGATGGTGTCGCCCCGGATCACGGTACCCGGCCACACGCTGGAATATTCGCCGATCTCGACGTCGCCAATGACGTAAGCGGCCTCGCTAACCCAGGCCGTCGGGTGGATCTTGGGCGTTTTGCCTTGAAAACTGCGAATCAAATCGTCCTCCCCTTGATGGTCATTTCTATTGGTCACTGAGCCCGAATCAGCCAACCCGGCCACCCTTCGCTGATGGTGACCTTGTCGAACCACGGCTTTTGGGCCTGAGTATACTTGAATCCTTCGCGACGGCTGTCTATGTGGCTGGTCCTTCGACAGGCTCAGGACGAACGGTATGGGAACACTACTCCGTCGACGGTCGAGGTCCACTCCCCGTTCGTGGTGAGCTTGTCGAACCATTTCTTGATTAAATCTGTTCGGAGCCTAGGACCCAGACCCCTGGTAATGGCCGTCGCCCGACGGACGGTTCCACGCCTCCACCAACATACCCAGGCACGACCTGGGATGGAACCAGGCGACAACCCGCTCGCGCTCCTCCTTGGGCGGGATGGAGCCGATCTGCTGGATCCCGGCGGCCACGGCCCCTTCGGTGAAGGCGTGGACGTCGGGAGTGTAGGGACAGGTGTGGTGATAGACCGCACCTTGGGTAGCCCTTTGGGCCACCAGGCGGGCGGTGCCGCTGTCGTCGGTGGTGGGCACGCTGACTTCGACCACCGACCCTCCCAACGGGAACTCCAGAAGATGCACCGGGTCGCCGGCGGGCCGGGGCGCTCGGGCGGGGTCCCGGTCAAGTCCGCGTTCCATGGATTTGTCCTCGGACAGGCCCATGATCTCGCCCCAGAAATTCCTGATCTCTTCGGCGCTGCGGGCGGCCAGACCCACGTGGGCCATTCCCATGACCAGCCCTTTCCCTCTGAAGCTGGGGTGGACGAAGTAGGTGTCGTCGGGGATGATCTGTATCTCCAGGCCCAGGCAGTTGGCCGGGTCTAAAAATACCGGGCCTTCGCCGTGCCAATCACCCAGGAGCTTGATGCCCTTGTCAACCAATGACTGAACGTCCTTGCCGATGTCGTTGGAAGCAATGGAGATG
>JADFPM010000203.1 GCA_022562335.1 Chloroflexota bacterium | reverse complement strand
CGTCGATAAGGATGGTTTTGGGAAGCGTCCCCTGGCCGGAGATAAGTATCTTTCGGCCCAACTTCTTATCGGTGAAGCCGCCTCCGCCGGTGCTTAGTTCCGCCGCGCCCAGGGTGGTGGGCACGGCGATGATGGGGATCTTCTGGTGGGGCAGGTCGGGAACGATCACCCGGTCCGGCGGCTCGAATATCACCTCGTAATCGTGCAGGTCGCCGCCTTCGGCCAGCATCATGGCGATGCCCTTGCAGGTGTCGCTGGTGCTGCCGCCGCCCACGGCGATCAGGACGTCGGGTTCCAGTTCTCGGGCCATGGCGACGGCTTCGTACAGCACCTCCACCGGCGAGTGAGGGGCAATGCCGGAGAACAGACCGGCTTCTTTTTCGCCTAGGGCCTCTTGAACCCTCTGTACCACGTCCGCATGGGAGAGGATACTGGGCCCGCAAACCACCATGGCCCTGGTTGCACCCAACCGGTCCAGGACGCCGCCGATCCCTGAAATCGCCTCGGGAGAGCAGATGATCTCCTGGCCGGAGCCGGTGTAGCGGTATTCAAGACCGTCGGTTATTTTCATCGGTCAATACATCCTCGGTTCACATCTTGTTAGGGCAATCCTTTGGGTTTCCCAGGGTGGCCAGGCACGAGTTTATACTGAAATCGGACCGGCGTCACCCGGTGTTTGCTTTGGTTTGAGCGCGAATCGTGCCTGGATTGACGTGGGCCACGCCTAAGGCCACGCTTGACGTGGGAATTGGCCAACCCATATAATTCTTTGGTTGAGAATGAATGTAAAATATGCCTAAACGAACTTATCAACCCAAGAAACGCCGCCGGGCTCGGGTGCATGGATTCCGCGCCCGTTCCAGCACATCCGATGGCCGCGCCGTATTGAAACGGCGCCGGTTTAAAGGGCGGCACCGGTTGACCGTCTAACATTTGCCTCGGTCATGCAACAACGCTCCCGGCTGACTGAGGGATTACGCATTGCCGAGATTCACCGCGATGGCAGCAGTGCTGCGAACCGGTTCCTGGTGATTCGTTATTTGGCCAACGGCCTCGATAAAAGCCGCTTTTGCTTCGTGGTGAGCAAGCGGATCGGCAACGCTGTAACAAGGAACAAGGTCAAGCGCAGATTGCGAGAAGCACTTCGCTCCAGTTCTGTAAAACCCGGTTGGGACACCGTATTCATCGCCCGCTCCCAGGTCCGCGGCGCCAGCTATAATGATCTCAAGCAGGCTGCCTACGATCTGCTCGCGCGGACTTCCTTGATCCAACTGGCAGACCTTGAATCCAATGCTCCTGTGGTGGAACCCCGCCCCGGGATCGTTCCCGGAATCGTTTTATGAAGCGGATAGTTTTTTGGGCCATTTGGTTTTACCAGCGCGCCATCTCGCGGTATCTGCCATCATCCTGCCGGTATCTCCCTACCTGCTCTCACTACTCCCAAGAGGCGGTCATGCGGTACGGCGTGATCAAGGGCGGCTGGCTGGGCCTGAGACGCTTGGCCCGCTGCAACCCCATCGGAGGGAAAGGTTTCGATCCTGTACCGTGATACAACGCCGTAAAAACAACGCCTTGAAGCCGAATGGCGCGTTCTTCCAGATGGTCTTGTCTTTGACCGCAGTGTTGCGCCGTTATCCCGTACGCCAAACTCCAACCGCCCGGCCACTGGACCGGGTGCTACCGCATTCGTGGGCCAAGCAGAGCCGTATGGTCCTCTGCGCGGCCGTCTTCATGGTCCTATTGGCAGGCTGCACCGGGCAGCGGCTCAGTGGTGATAGCAACGGTTGGTCCCCCGCGTCGGTCAGCGGCGCGGTGCAGATAAGCCAGGCGTCCATTTCCGAAGCGTTCACCTTCACCGAGTCGGATTCCACCTTGACGGTCACCGAAGGCGCCCGATTTTCCGTTGGCCAGACCCTGGTGATTGAAAGCGAGCACCTGGCGGTGATATCCATCTCCGGCAACGACCTGGGGGTCGTCCGGGGCGCCAACGGCACAACGCCCCAGCCCCATAGCGATGGAACGCCCGTGTTCATCCTCAGCGAAGACGTCGTGACCATCTACGTGGGAACCAAGCAGGGTGAGCTAAAGGCCTTGAAGGACGACGGGTTCGGCCCGCCCAGCACCAAGTGGACTTTCCGGCCCCTGGATACCTCCCAGTGAGACCGCGCTTGGAGAAAATGCGTTTGATGAAACCGCGTTTTAACCGGCTCCGTGGACTATTGCTTGTGGCGGGTATCGTCGCGGTTTTTGCCTCCGGTTGTACTTTCCTTCCTCAAAGGGGGGGTGGCGACCTGGGTCTTAAGGGTGGATATAATCCGCCGCTGGCGGCCGGAGGGCTGATCATAACCAAAGGCAATGACGGTGTCACGGAGATCCTCAGCGACCAGTTCACCGTGCCCAGCGCCGATTTCTCCAAGACGGGTGTGGTAACGGGCGACGTTCTGGTCATCCTTGCCGGCAGCAACCGGGGCCAATACACGATAAAAGAGATAAGCAAGATTACTCTGGTGGTCGAAGGTCTGGGTTCACAGGCACGGGAACCCGGCTTGGCCTACGAGGTCCGGGGAAGCCGAATCTATTTCTCCGGCATAGACGGATATGTATACGCCCTGGGAGGCACCGTCCTCACCAAAGAAGCCGAGCTTTTACAGGCGGGTGGTCTGGCCGCTCCGGGAGACACCACCGTGTTCGGTTCGGCCGAACCCGATGGCTTTATTTACGCCATCGACCCGCTGACCTTGTCACCCAAGCAGGGATCAAAATTGGGATGGCGGCGCCCCGAGGGCAAAGACCGGACATTGCTGCCCTTGGTGGCCGCCCCGGTGCTAGACCGCGCTTCAAATACGTTGTTGGTGGGCTCGGAAGACGGGAATCTCTACGCCTATGACGCCGTTACCGGAGAGGAGCGGTGGCGCTTTGCCACCGGCGGAAAGATCTGGTCCACTCCGGTGGTGCGCGACGGAGTCGTGTACTTCGGTTCCCACGATAAATCGGTCTATGCCTTGTTTTTGAACAGTGGTGAACGAAAATGGAAAACCGACACCGGCGGCGTGGTGGCCGCCCGCCCGCTGCTGTTCCGGGACCAGGTGATCATCGGCTCCTTTGACCGGAACCTGTATTCCTTCAGCACCCTGGATGGTAGTTTGCGCTGGCAGATACAGGGAGACAATTGGTTTTGGGCGGGGGCCGTGACCAATGGAAGCACGATCTTTGCTCCTTCGATGGACGGTAATATCTACGCCGTGGACGGTGCGGGCAGGGTGCTGTGGAAACACGACGTGGGTTCCCCGATAGTATCCACCCCGGTCATGCTGCCCGAAGGCCTGGTGGTGGCCGGGAAAAACGGCACCATCACGGTCCTGGCGACCACCACCCAGGACATTGGATCAAGCCGCGTCCTGTATTCCCCTTCTCCCCGGGACGCCGAGATAACAGCGCCACTTTTCGCCAACGGCAGTTCGGTGTTTGTGGGCGCCAACGACAGCACGGTTACCCGGGTGGACGTGGTTTCACAAAAACAGATCTGGTGCTTCCATACTAAAGATTCGATATGCAACTGAACCTATGAAAACGCATTGGGGATTCCCTATGAAATCGATCTGCGATCGGCTAAACCGCTGCCGGCTAACTCGCAGTCAGGCCGCTGAGAGGTAATGTCTTTGGAGGCCATCGGGCTCCCGGCATTCCTGCTTGGGGATTTGGTGTTGGCGGGGTTCAACCCGTGGAACGAGTTGATAATCCGCCCAACCCTGAATCTTTTGATGTTGCTTTACGTCCTGACCGGCCAGCAAATGGGCATCGCCATCATCCTGCTGACCGCCATCATCAGGATCCTGACGATGCCTCTCACCATCAAGCAAGTTCGCCAGATGCGGGCGATGAGCAGCCTGCAACCCAAGGTGAAGGCCGCGCAGGAGCGCTATAAAAACGACCGGTCCCGGGTGTCTCAAGAGACCATGCGCATCTACAAAGAGGCCGGAGTAAGCCCCATTGGCTGCCTGGGCCCCATGATAGTGCAGATGCCCATCCTGTTCGGCCTGTTCCGGGTGTTGATCCAGACCCTGTTCAGCACGCCGGACAAACTCGTGGGATTGTCGGAAAAGATATATCCGATCGCGCCGTTCTCCATGGCCTTTGCGGTTGCCCCGATGAACCCTCATTTTCTGTGGATGGACCTGTCGGTTCCCGACCCCTCGCCGGTCATAATCCCGGCGCTGGTGTTCGCGTCCACCTGGATCCAGCAGAAGATGACCATCATGCCCTCGGCGGACCCGCGGCAGCAATCAAACCAGACCATGATGCTGTGGATGATGCCGTTGATGATCGGTTTCTTCTCCCTCCAATTCCCCAGCGGACTATCCATGTATTGGATAGTATCCAACATCATAGGCATAGCAATACAATATTTTGTGATCGGGTGGGGACCTCTATTCCCGTTGTTTCCCAAGTCTCAGCCAGCGGCGGCGCCGGCGCAACAAATAAGGGAAACCCCGCCCCAGGAGATGGACGACGATGGAAGAACGCGTAATGACCGCCCGAACCGTCGAAGAAGCAATCGAGTTGGCCCTGAAAGAGCTAGACGTCGACCGCGACGAGGCCGAGGTAGAAATACTAAGTAGGGGCAAGGCCGGTTTTCTAGGCATCGGCGCCGAGTTGGCCCGGGTCAAGGTCACCAAGATATCGGGAGGGCGCACGGCGGCATCGGTGGCCGTGGAGACCGTCAGCCGCATCCTGCAGGCCGCCGGGGTCAATGTCAGCAGGACCCTGAGATCGGCCAATGATCCCGATGCCGGCGGTCCCGTCATCGACCTTGAAGGCGAGGACTCTGGACTGTTGATCGGCCGAAGGGGCCAAACATTGGCGGCCCTTCAGTTCCTGGTCAATATGATCGTCCGAAAGGAATTGGGCGAAGGCGTGCGGGTTATTTTGGACGTGGAGCATTACCGGCAGCGCCGGGAGTCTTCGCTGCGGGAGATGGCCACCAAAGTCGCCAGCCGGGTGGTTCAGACCAGCCG
>JADFPM010000202.1 GCA_022562335.1 Chloroflexota bacterium | reverse complement strand
TCCGCCGATATGGTGACACCTGCGGGGTGTGTTCCCAGATCGATGGTCCCGCCGATCCCGCCATCATCCACGTCAATGCCGAAGATCACGTACACCTTGTGGTCAGAAGCGATGATCAAGTCGTCGACCCCATCGTTATTGAGGTCTCCAGCCGCTCCCGCCGCGCCTAAATGGCCAGTGGATCCAGTGCCCAACACGCGGAGGTCCTCTTCATCCGCTTGCAGATCGATGACGCCCGTTGCGCCCGGTCCGCCGAAAACTACGTAAGCCTCGCCCGCTTGCGTCGTAGAGCCCTGCGAGACCATCAAAGCGCCTAGCAGCAGGTCGTCGAAACCATCGTTGTTGAAATCTCCCGACGCTATTGCGCTCCGGGTCAACTGAGAAGTGGATTCGCCAAGGACAGTGAGGTCGGCCGGGTCCACTGCCAAGTCAATAACCTGGGGAGTATGCCCTGCGCTGGCGATGTTAACCGCCGCGAGCGACAAAAGTAGCATCGCAATTACAATGACTGAAAAGAACGTTATCTTCTTCAAACTCATCACCACGCTCATAGAGTTGCACTGGCGGAAAGGCTCACCGGGCCTGCTTTCAGACCCGGCTTGGCCAATGGTATATATCGGCAAACTGAATCTACCCGAACAGTCCGAACATGTCTAGACGTTAAGTTCTATAACTAAGTTCTAGAACTTAGTTATAGAACATAGTCCCTGTTCGCCGCAGGTTCGATCCACGCTCGCGCCGCGCGGAAAATACATCGATATTCTGCCACGTGATGTGCATGAGAATTTTTACTCCCCCGTTCACTCCGAGACTGGCGGACCGGCCGGAATATTCATTCGGGTCCGATCCCGGCCTCAAACACCGGCTGAATCATGGGGATCATAGGTACGTAAGCGCAGCCGCCGGAGAACAAGGCGGCCGGTTCGGCTTTGCGGTGGGGACTGGGACTGACCGGGGGGATGTGGCGTAAAGCCAGCCTACAGTACGTGGACCGGGTCCATGTCGATGGTGCAGCCCGGCGATAACTGGACCCCTTCTAAAAAACGGTGGAGGTTGCGGCCCCGGATCAAAAGGTGCCACCGGTGTTTGCCCCTGAGCCGGGCCGGAATACCCGGAGCCGGTCCGATGACCTGCACGTCGGTCAAACCCTGGGCGTAGGCTTCCTGGCGCAGCTGGCGGGCCATGTTTGCCGCCCGCCGCTGGCAAACACCATCGTTGATGTCCTGCCATACCAGGTGGGCCAACCGGTTGTAGGGCGGGTTGCCCATCTCATAGCGGGCCTTTATCTCCTGGTCGAACAGGGAGGCGTAGTCTTGAGCCGCCGCCGCAACCACGGCGTAATGGTTGGGACGGTAGGTCTGGATCACCACCCTTCCCGGTTCAACTCCCCGGCCGGCCCGGCCGGCAACCTGGCACAGCAAGCCAAAGTTGCGTTCGCCCGACCGGAAGTCGGGCACAAACAGGCCCACGTCCGCCAGGATCACGCCCACCAAGGTCACGTTGGGTATGTCCAATCCCTTGGCCACCATCTGCGTTCCCACCAGGACCTGAGTCTCGCCGCTGGTGAGCCGGGCCATCACGTCGCCGGGGCCCGTGCCAGAGCGTGTTGTATCGGCGTCCCACCGGTCCACCCTAACCCCCGGGAACCGCTCCACCACCGCGTCCACCACCCTCTGGGTGCCGATGCCCAGCTGGCGGATGTGGCCACCGCCACACTGGCGGCACTGCCGGGGCATGCGGCCGCGGCGGTTGCAACGGTGACACACCAGGCGGGAGTCCGCCGAATGGTAGGTCAGCGAGACCGAACACCGGCTGCACGTGGCCACGTGTCCACAGTCACGGCACTGGACGATGGGCGTGCTGCCCCGCCGGTTCAAGAAAAGGATGGTCTGTTGGTTTTGCCTAAGACAATCTTCGATGTAGCCGGCCAGCTTGACGCTGAAAATGCTCCGGTTGCCTTCGCGCAATTCCTGGCGCATGTCACAGATCTCGACCTGGGCCAGTTCTTGATCAGCGCCCGGGGCCAGGTTTTCGTCCCGCTCCAGGTTCCGGATGCGCCGGGGCAATTCCAACAACCGGTGCCCGCCGCGCCGGGCGTGATGGTAGGTCTCAACGTCGGGCGTCGCGCTTCCCATCAGCACCACCGCCCCGGTCAGCCGGGACAGCTCCAAGGCCGCCGACCGGGCGTGGTAAAGGGGATGTGACTCTTCCTGCTTATAGGTCCATTCGTGCTCTTCGTCGATCACTATCAGACCCAGCCGGGGGAGCGGCGCAAAGAGGGAACTTCTGGGTCCCACCACCACGTCGTAGGCCCCTGCTCGAATCTCCCACCACCGGTCGAATTTTTGCCGCTGGGTGAGCCCGCTGTGGAGCACGGCCACCCTCCCGGGAAACCGCTGGTTGACCCGTTCCAGCGTCTGGGGGGTGAGGGATATCTCGGGCACCAGGAATATGGCCTGATCGCCCCGGTCCACCACCGTCTGGATCGCCCGCAGGTAGACCTCGGTCTTGCCGCTGCCGGTTACCCCATGCAGCAAAAAACTTCGCGGCGTGAGCGACGGGTCGTTCAGGACGGTTTGGATCCGGTCAAGGGCGCCGGCCTGTTCGGCGGTGAGGGTCAATGAGGAACCCTGAAGGTCAGTTTCCTGTTCGCCGGAAGTTTGGCCCGAAGTTTGGCCCGACGTCAGGTACGGCGCGATATCTTCGCGCACCCAATCCATGGCCAGCAGCCCCTTATCCACCAGCGACCGGGCGACGCCATGGCCAAAGACCTTGTTGGCTGAAGACGCGGGATAAGGTTCATCGCTGGAGCGGACCGCCGCTAAAAGGGCCAGTTGCCTTGAGGGAACGTTTCCTTCCTTTTCCATGCCTGGGGACTGCCCGTTGGCAGGTGCCGCCGGAATCAAAAAACACCGGTACTTGGGGGAGATCAGGGGCCGGGGCAAGTCCACCAGCCGGCTGACGTATCCTTTATCGATCAGCCTGGCAAGCTCCCGCTCTCCGGACCTGCCCAAAAGCTTTACGAATTCGGCTTCGCTCAGGCCTGTCTTGCCAGCCAATGACTCCAGGGCCTCTTGAGACTGGGGACGCAGCGTCTCGCCGGCTTGGCCATCGGTGGCGGCTCCGGAGAGCAAAGTGATGCGGGACCGGACCCTGGCTTCAAATCCGGGGGGAAGCATCAACCCAACAGCGGAGAACAACGAGCAGAGATAATACCGGCTTAACCATAGGGCCAGTTGCAGATGGGATGGACTGAGGACTGGGGAGGGTTCTACCGCCTGGAGGACGTCCCTGGTGACCTCTACCTGGGGAACATCGGCCAGGTTCATCACCACACCCTGGAGGATCCGGCGGCCAAAAGGAACCCAGACCAACTGGCCCGGTTCCAGAGACATATGCTGGGGAATGCTGTAGGAAAAGGTGCGGCCCGGCCCCACCGGGGCATCCACCGCCACTTCTACATAGGACATGGCGCCAGGGCCTTTTCGAGATGTTTCCGGATCGATGATCCAGATTCCGGGCGATGAATCAGGCTGGGAGGGGCCGGAAGCGCCAGGGGCGCCTGCCTAGCCTTGATCGGCAGGTTGCGCCCGTTGCGGCCGCGGCCTGGCCTTTTCCTTGATCCGGGCTGCCCGGCCCTGTAGACCACGCAGGTAATACAGCTTTGCCCGCCGCACCGAACCCTGCCGGGTCACTTCCACAGACTCTACCAGGGGGGAATAGAAGGGGAATATCCTCTCTATGCCGATGCCGCCGGAAATCCTTCTGACGGTGAAGTTCGCGGCGGGTCCGTTGCCGTTCTGAAGGCGGATGACAACGCCCTGGAACACCTGGATCCTCTCCCGGTCTCCTTCGCGGATCCGGAAATTGACCTTTACGGAATCGCCGGGACCGAAGTCCGGGATATTGGGGTTGCGTTCGGTTTTTAGCAGTTGCGCGGCGTCCATGAATTGTTGCCTGCCTGAAATCTCAAATGATTGCTGGGCCACCGGGGATCGAATGATGGCGGTACTGGACTCAAACCAGTGACCTTATGCCCGTCGAGTATAAACGATTATGCCAGCTAGTTCAACGAAGGAAAGCACCCAACCCATCGCCCAATTTCGTCACGAGCCAGGCCGGTCAGGCACACTTGCCAAGCCGAAAGACCCGGCTACCAGATCCAATTTGGACATATCGGCGGCCACGCCGTGACAAGTCGATGACATTCATGTCGAGGTGAGCGAAAAACACACGCGGTCTTCGCTACTGGATTTGAAGCCGGAACGTCAAAAAGCCCGCCGCCAGCACCACGATCGCGGCTCCCAACAAAACCAGGGCCCGCTCCGGCACCGAGATGATCCTTTCGCGGTCCAGGTTTAGCCGTTCGCCGTTGGCCAGTTCGATAAAGCCCTCCACATTGATGGCCTTCCGCCGGATGGTCCTTACCGGGGTGCTTAGCGTACGTTGGGCCAAGGTCAGGAAGAAGCACCCCACCGCCAGCAGCACGGCCGAAACGTCCAGGCGTGAGGCATTGACCCAATAGGACGTGAGAACCGGGAACGCCCCCCACGAGAACGCGAACCAGAGGTCGGTGTGAAACCGGTTGTGCCAGATACCCAGATTGTAGAAAACCACGATGAATCCGCCGAAAGCGACAAAAGCGAACATCCAAGGTGATCCCGCGATACCGGCCACGACACCCAAGGCCACGGCGCCTGCCAGGGATACGACGGCCAGGGAAACCAGCACCACCGACGGAATTTTGGTGCCTAGCGGACGGTCATTCAACTCGTCAAGACAATGAGACGCTATCCCCACCGCCAGGAAAAACGCCAGCAATGTGCCCAACAACCGGTCCAAGTGGACGGCCGGGGAGATGGCGGCGCCCAGGACCACATAACTCAAGTGCCACAGCGTGTATGGCACATGAAGCAGGTTCAGATAGTCCTGCCATCCCTTGGTGCCCGGCAGGGCGTAAAACGCAGGGCTTTTTCCCGTCGCCATTCGATGCCGTCCTTGCTGACCGATGGGCTCGGTCAACCCACTTTGGTGCCCCACATGACCACGGCCCCGCCTAAAGAGAGACGTTTTAC
>JADFPM010000201.1 GCA_022562335.1 Chloroflexota bacterium | reverse complement strand
CGCGAATCAACCTGGCGTCACCTGCTACGTGCCCATCATTCACGGGTGCGACCTGATGTGCTCATTCTGCATCATCCCCTACCGCCGGGGCAGGCAGGTCAGCCGCCCGCTGGACGAGGTGGCACGTGAGGTGGAGCTTTTGGCCGCCCGGGGCGTCAAAGAGGTCACGCTGTTGGGCCAGACGGTGGACGCCTACGGGCTGGACCTGCCGGACAAACCGGACCTGGCCGATCTGATGACCCGGCTCAATGGCATAGAGCGGTTGGAACGGATCCGTTTTTTGACATCTCATCCCTCTTTCATGAGCCAGCGGATAATTGAGGCGGTGGCCGAACTGCCCAAGGTGTGCGAACATATCAACCTTCCCGTGCAGGCGGGCGACGATGGGGTCCTCAGCCGCATGAGGCGTCCCTATACCCAGGCCGATTACCGGCAATTGGTGGACCGGATCCGGCAGACCGTACCGGAAGCCTCATTGAGCACGGATATCATCGTCGGCTTCCCCGGCGAGACCGACGCCGAATATCAAGCCTCATTGGACTTGGTTTCGGACCTGCGATTTGACAAGGTGCATTGCGCGGTCTACTCAACCCGCCCCGGCACCATCGCCGATAGGACCATGGAGGATGATGTCCCCCATGATGTGAAGGCAAAACGCCGCGAGCGGATCGATTCTTTGCAGGAAGAGGTCCTAAGGGAGTTGAATGCCGGTCTGGTCGGCCAAGATCTGGAGGTCCTGGTGGAGGGCCGCCAAAAGGGGAAGTGGCAGGGAAGGACTCGCACCAATAAACTGGTGTTCTTCGAAGACGAGGCGGACAGGCTGGGTCAATTGGTCCAAGTGGAGATCACCCGGGCCAGCCCGTGGTCTCTTCAGGGAAAGCTTCAGGGAAAGCTTCGGGGAACACTTTAGAACCGTCAGAGAGTATAATAATCTGAAAGGCTGAATATTCAGACCGAGCATGCCAAACCGAATATGATGGAAAGGGGTTTTCATCTGCCATGGTTCGTCCAGCCACCATACCCATAACGGAATTAGAGCACGCGGCCTTTTGCAAACCGGAAGATCAGCTTCCGGCCAAATCTCTGGCGGAAGAGATGGCCGTCAACGTTCGTTGGCAGAGCATCCCCTCCGATTACCTGCACCTGAGCGCCGAGGAATTGGATCAGCGGATCCACCAGGCCCGCCAGCGGCTTGGCAGCTCGGTCACGGTTCTGGGCCACCACTACCAGAGGGAAGAGGTCATAAAGTACGCCGACTTCCAGGGAGACTCCTTCCTGTTGTCTAAGGAAGCGGCCAACCAAACCGAGGCCGACTACATAGTTTTCTGCGGCGTGCACTTCATGGCCGAGACGGCGTGCATCCTCTGCGCCCCGCACCAGAAGGTCATCCTGCCCAACATCACGGCCGGTTGCTCCATGGCCGACATGGCCCCCATGGAGGACGTTGACGACGCTTGGGACGACCTGCAGGAAGTTTTGGGTAACGACGGCGGCATCGCTCCCATCACCTACATGAACTCCATAGCCGGGATCAAAGCCCTGTGTGGGCGCAACGGCGGGGCCGTTTGCACCTCCTCCAATGCCACGGCGGTGGTGGAATGGGCATTCCAAAACTCCCAACGCGTCCTGTTTTTGCCCGACCAGCATCTTGGCCGCAACACCGGTATCAAACTGGGGATTTCACCCAACGACATGGTGGTTTGGAACCCGTTCAAGCCCCTGGGCGGCAACACCTCCCAGCAACTTCGCGACGCCAAAATGGTCCTGTGGCAGGGACACTGCGCGGTACACACCAGATTCAACGTCAGCCAGATTCGGGCGGCCAGGGAGCGGTATCCCGATGTCACTGTGCTGGTGCATCCCGAATGCACCATGGAAACCGTCCAAGCCGCCGACATGAACGGCTCCACCGAGGTGATACGCAAGGCCATCAACGAGGCCGCTCCGGGCACCGTGTGGGCTGTGGGCACCGAGATAAGCCTGGTGAACCGTTTGGCCCTCAATAACCCGGACAAGACCGTTTTCTGCCTGGACCCGGTGACCTGTCCCTGCTCGACCATGTACCGCATCCACCCCGCATACCTGCTATGGGTGTTGGACGGCCTGGCCGAGGGACAGGTGATCAATCAGATCACCGTGCCCGAACAGATTCGCGAAGATTCCAAGATCGCCCTGAACCGGATGTTGGCCCTGAGATAGACTGGAAGCCCTGAGTGAGTTCAAAGCCCCGCCGCTGTCATAGTGGGCGGGGCTTTGAGTTTATGGGGATTCAGGCTCATACGAGGCCTTGCGAGAACGGTGAGTCCAGTCTCGCCTTGAGCCGCTGTCTGGGAGTACAATGTGGCGAAGTTTGGCGGCAGGGGTGGTTACGCCCACCCGCTTAAGTTGAGTACTATCTAGGGCTGCCCGTGGGGCGGCAGCCCTGGCCCAAGGACCCAACCGCCGGTGGAAAAAACCGATTACGACTACATCATCATCGGCAGCGGCATTGCCGGGCTGAACACGGCTTTGTTGGCCCAGGATCACGGCTCGGTCCTGATCCTGACCAAGGGCCGCATTGAAGACTGCAACACCCTCTACGCCCAGGGAGGCATCGCCGCGGCCCTGGGGCCGGGAGACTCGGCGGTGTTGCACATGCAGGACACCATGACGGCCGGGGCGGGTCTTTGCGACCCCGAAGCCGTTTCCGTCCTGACCCGGGAAGGACCCCAAAGGGTGGCCAATCTGATCAAATGGGGCGTGCCCTTCGACACCATCCACGGACAGATAGCCCTGGGCCGGGAGGGCGCCCACAGTATGCCCCGGATCCTTCATGCCGGCGGCGACGCCACCGGCCAGCACATAGAGACCACCCTGGCACAACGGGTGGCGCAATCGGAGATCACGGTCTTGGAATTCAGCCTGGCCACCCAGATCCTGGTGGAAGAAGGCCGGGCCTATGGCGTGGATGTCCTGGATACGGCCTCGGGCCAAAGACTGGAATTCCGCGGCCGGTCCATCATTTTGGCCACCGGCGGCGCGGGACAACTCTACCGTTACACAACCAATCCCCAGGTTGCCACGGGAGACGGCGTGGCCCTGGCCTTTAACGCCGGGGCCGCCGTGATGGACCTGGAATTTTACCAGTTTCACCCCACGGCCTTCAGCATGGAGGGCGCCCCATCATTTCTGCTGTCCGAGGCCATGCGGGGCGAAGGCGCGGTCTTGCGCGACGTCCAGGGGCGGGCCTTTATGGCGGATTACCATCCCCTGGCCGACCTGGCGCCCAGGGATGTGGTGTCCCGGGCCATCGCTAATGAGATGGAAAAGGCCGGAGGCGGACCGGTGTGGCTGGACATCTCGCATCTGCCGGCGGACACGGTCCAGGCCCGGTTTCCCACCATCTACAGCTTCTGCATGGAGCACGGATTGGATATCACCAAAGAGCCGGCGCCGGTGGCTCCGGCGGCCCACTACATGATGGGTGGGATCAAAGCCGACGTCTGGGGGCGGACCAGCCTGGACGGCCTATACGCCTGCGGTGAGGCCGCCTGCTCCGCCGTCCACGGGGCCAACCGGCTGGCCAGCAATTCCCTGTTGGACACGCTGGTTTTCGCCCAACGGGTGGTGTCCAGCACCCTGGGAGATGCCCCAAACGCCGGTGTTGATCCCGCCATGCCCGGCGCCGAACCCCAGGGCCCCGCCTACGCCGCCGCCACCCTGACCCAAAGGCAACTGGTTTGCGCCAGCGCGCCTACCCTGAGCCGGGAATCTCTTCAAGACCTGATGTGGCGAAACGTGGGCATCACCCGCAACGGTCAGCGCCTGCTGCTGTCGGCGCGCATACTGCAATTGTGGCAGCGCACCATGCCAAAACCGGAGGACCTGCCTTCCTACGAGCTGGCCAACATGGTGCTGCTGGCCAGGTTGATGGTAGAGGCGGCTTTGCTGCGTCAGGAAAGCCGGGGCTCCCACTTCAGAGAGGATTTTCCCCAGCCGTCGGAGCAGTGGGAAAAGCACTTGGTGTTCACCCAAGATATCGCCCGGTAATTGGTCTGCCAATTTTGTTAAACAAGGAGCATGGAACGTGATCGAGCTACCCCCAGAAGTGCACCGGCTGATCGATTCGGCCCTTACCGAAGACCAGGCATTCAACGACCCCACCACCCAAGCGTTGGTTCCTCCGGAGATCCAGGGTCGTGGAATCTTGCGGGCCAAGGCCGATGGTATCTTGGCCGGCCTGGACGTCGCCTTGGCGGTGTTCAACCGGGTGGATAATCAACTGGTGACCAAGGAATTGCTGCAGGACGGCTCGGCGGTGTCTCCGGGCACCGAATTGGCCGTGGTGGAAGGATCGGCCGGCAGCATTCTCAAGGCGGAACGGGTGGCCCTGAACTTTTTGCAAAGGATGAGCGGCATCGCCAGCGACACCAACCGGTACGTGCTGGAGGTGCGGTCGGTGGCCGGCTCCAAGTCACGCATCGTGGATACTCGCAAAACGGCTCCGGGACACCGCTATCTGGACAAATACGCGGTGCGCATGGGCGGCGGCTTCAACCACCGTTTGAACCTGGCCGACGGGATCTTGATCAAGGACAATCATATCCAGGCATTGAAGTCCCAGGAGATGGGGCTGAAAGAGGTGATCCAACTGGCCTTGGCCAAGGCGTCTCATACCATCAAGGTGGAGGTGGAGGTGGAGACGTTGGACGAGGTAAGGGAAGCGCTGGAAGGGGGCGCCCACATCATCATGCTGGATAATATGCCGGTGGACATGATGCAACGGGCGATGGATATCATCGATGGGAGGGTGGTGGTGGAAGCCTCGGGGGGCATCGATCACGACACCGTCCGGGCCGTGGCGGGCACCGGCGTTGACCTCATATCCGTCGGCGCCCTGACCCATTCCACCACCGCCCTGGACATCAGCCTGGATTTGGAGTTTAGCTAGGCTGATTCGCAACGATTTTTTAGTGGCATTCTGAGGGCAACGAAGGGACTTGGGCAGGGTAGAGGCCCGTCCCCAGATGCTTCGCCGCTGCGGCTGGCTCAGCATGACAGTGGAGGCTGCGCCTGGTTCGGCATGACACACTCTCTTGTGC
>JADFPM010000200.1 GCA_022562335.1 Chloroflexota bacterium | reverse complement strand
GCCTGGCCATGCTTTGCCACGACGTGGCGCGGGCGATGGACGATGACGAGTTGTTGCTCCGGGCGTCCCAGTTGGACCTGCCCGTCTCGCCGGTGGAGCGGCGGGTCCCCATCCTGCTCCACGGTCCGGTGGGGGCCGAGATCCTCAAAACGGAGGACGGCCTTGCCGACGATTCGATCTACCTGGCGGTGTATTGGCATACCACGTCCCATCCGTGGCTGGACCGGCTGGGCAAGGTGGTGTTCCTGGCCGATAAGTTGGACCCCCAAAAGATCATTTACTATCCCTTCCAGGCCCGGATTCGCGAACTGGCTTCCGAGGACCTGGACCGGGGGATCCTGGAGTTCCTCACCCAGGAGTTGATCGCCAGGGCAAACCGTGGAGAGTCGGTGCATCCGATGGTGGTGGAGACCCGCAATGCGCTGTTGTCCGCCCTTGATGGTAAACTGGGCGAGGGTGAACCCGGCCGGGAAGTGTGAGAGCTGCATGTAACGGCATCCGGGCGCCGGTGATTCTCAGTGAATCTATCGGAGGCAAACCGCATCATAAATGTAAGACCAAGTCGACCCGTAAGCTATCATCTGGGTTGATGAATCTCTGAGGTTGGCGAATGATAATATCCATGAGTGATGATGCCCTGGCCCATATCCAGCAAAAGGGCGGCCGGGCCACGGTCGACCTGGTGTGCATCTCAAGTTGAGCCGGTTCTGTGGCTGAGGTATCGGTCGGTACCCACATTGGCAGGAAGAACCTCTCCAGCTACCGGCGCATCCAGCAAGACGGCGTAGAACTCTTGGTGGCGCAGAATTTGGCAGAGCATCTGAAAACCATACACCTGGACCTGAAGCGGTTCCTCTTTTTGCGCAGCCTAAAAGCCGAGGTCGAGTTCGCCGACGAGCTGGTATTGGCGTAGATCAAGCCTATCAAATCATCTCCAAGTCTCAGGCCGGGGTCCTTGTTCGGAAAGGGCGCCGGCCTTTTGTTTTCCCGTTTTGTATCACTGGTATATTTGACCTTGTTGCTATCTTAAAATGTGGTTCGACAAGCTCACCACGAACGGAGAAAGTGATTACCGCCCGTTCGTCCCGAGCTTGTCGAAGGATTTGCAATGATAGGGACATAGAATGAGTGGTCTGGAACCTGAGAATCAACAATTCGGACCGGAGTTGGATGATGCGCTTTGGAATAAACCTGGGAGGCGGCAACCTTCCTGAGGAATCCAGGGAAGATGCCCTGGCGGGACGTCTGGAAAAGGCCCGTTTGGCCAAGAGATATGGCTACCATTCCCTATGGACCGGCGCGGGGTACCTGAACAACGACTTTCACGCCATGCTATTGCTGGCGCGGGTGGCGGCGGAGGCCCCCGGCCTGGAACTCGGCATGGTGGCCCTGCTGCCCCTCTATCACCCGGTGGAGGCGGCCGAGCAGATTTCCACCCTGGACGTCATCAGCGGCGGCAGGTTCGTGTTGGCCCCGGCCCTGGGGTGGCGGGATTTCCAGTTCAATGCGTTCGGTGTGCCCAAAGAGGAGCGCCTCTCCCGCTTCCGGGAGGTGCAGGAAGTCATGAACCTGCTTTGGACCCAGCGCCGGGTGACCCATCACGGACGGCACTTTTCCATGGATGACGTGCCCGGCGCGGGACGTCCCCTGCAAGAGCCGGGGCCAAAGATCTACATCGCCGCCAATCTGGACCGGGGCGTCGTCAGGGCCGCCCGCCGGGCCGACGGCTGGTTGATCAGTTCCCGCTCCACCTTGCCCACCATTGAAGGCCAGACCAAGCTGTACCGGGAAGCTGCTCAGAAGGCGGGAAAGCAGGGATTTATCTCGGCATGGCGGGAGATGTTCATCGCCGAGACCAGGGAGGAGGCCATCCGGATCGCCCGTCCCCATGTGGAATGGCTTTACAAAGACCGGGCCGCCCTGGGGCACGACAGAGAGCTTCCCCAGGCCGACCGGATCGACGTACCGTTCGATCAGGTGCTGGAAGGCAGGTTCATCATCGGCAGTCCCGAGGAATGCATCGCCGAGATCAAGAAGTACCAGGAGTTGGGTGTCGAAGAGCTTATCCTGCGCTGCCAGTGGCCCGGCATGCCCAATGAAGAGTCATTGCGGGCGGTGGAGCTATTCGGAGAGAAGGTTATGCCGGAGTTCGCCTAAGCAACCCCGTATGTACGTTGTTATGCGTGAGCAAGTGATCCCTTACCCCAGAGAAAATGTCATGCTGAGCCAGCCCCGATCGCGATCGGGGCGAAGCTCCGACTTTGTCGCGAGTCCTCGATGGAGTCGGGACATCTGGGGTGGGAACGCCGCTTAACTCCAGATCCTTTCCGGGCGATGCTGATGATCCTTCCCCTCGGCGCCGCACCGGTTATCTGGCCTAAACGCTTTACCAAAAAGACCTGGCGAATGTTTGTTCTAAATTGCCTTGCTTTAGGTATTGACATATCCAGAACAACTGTTCTAAACTAAGCCATGGGTTTTAGAACAAATGTTTTGGAGTACTTATATGTTTTATTCGCCAATGGTCACCAAACCCGCCGTTAAAACCTTGGATTCGGTCCCGGAATTCTACCACTACGAAGACACAGGCTGCGAAGTATCCCGGTCTTGCCTCAATTGTCCCCTGTCCCGGTGCAAGTACGACGACCCCGTATGGTTCCAGCGCCACCGGCGCATGGCCCGGGACCTCAAGGTTTGGCAGGCGATCCAGCGTGAGGACCTCACCGCCGACCAGGCGGCCGATCGGTTTTCGGTGACGGTGCGGACCATTTTCCGCATCATGCGCCGCTGCCGGGATGCCGGAGAGGAATTGCAGGAGGAAGAGCTGGAGGCGTTCGCCGCCGCCTAGCCATCCTGAAATTTGAAGCCGGAAGTCTAAATTCGGGTTCTACGCCGGATTTTTTAAACAGCCCGCATAGATGCGGGCTGTTTTCATTATTTGCCGTTGGTAAATCTCGGTAAAACTGGTCCGGAATCTATTGACGTACATGGTGATAATTTTATATTATTTTAATAATTAATTAAAAACTGAAGCCGTGTGGGGTGTGGGTGTTACCGGTCTGGGTGGCCGTCCGGTATTTGGGTTGTGTTATCGGTGGATGCAGCGAGGGAGTAAAACCGAAATGCAAACGCAAAAGATATATACCCAGGATTTTGCCCAGGATGTTGACGCCGATACGGCGATTCCCGCAGGACTTAGCCTGATATTGGCCGATGCCGCCAGGTCTCATCTAAAGGCCGGCGACGTGGAAACAGCATCCAAGTGCGTGGCAGAAGCGGAACGGTTGCTGGCTTTCCTGCCCGGCGTGAACCTTCCCCGAAGGGTTTAGCAGCAATCGATCGTCTAAAGGAAAGGCCCCGTCCGCCATGGCGGACGGGGCCTTTCGACTTTCCCTTATATTGGGATTTAGCCTCGGGGCAAACCCAACCCCCTGCTGGCGATGATGTTGCGCTGGATCTCTGAAGTTCCGGCGGCGATGGTGCCGGAAAAGGCGCTCATCCAGGCCTCTTGGACCCTTCCCTTCAGCGGCGCCCATTTTTCGTCCCGGCCCAAAATGCCGTACATACCCACTATTTCCATGCCGGCCGCGGTGACCCGCTGCACCGTTTCGCTGCCGAACACCTTGCTCATCGAAGCTTCTTTATTGGGCACCAGCCCCTCGCCCTGCATGTAGGCCACGTTGTAGGCCATCAACCGGGCCACCTCGCAATCGATGTACCGGTCGGCCAGCAGACTGCGCACCCAGGGCAACTCGATCAGAGGCTTGCCGTTCTGGGTGGTCTCGGTGGCGTAATCCTTGATCTCATCCAGCAGGCGCCTGGCGCTGGCGGAATAGTCGATGCCGGAACGTTCAAAGTCCAGCAGGGTGACCGCCACGTACCAGCCCCGGTTCTCCTCTCCTACGACGTTGGCCCTGGGCACCCGCACGTTGTCCAGCATGATCTGGTTGAATTCATGCCGTCCCGACATGTTGATGATGGGCCGCACCTCTATCCCCGGTGTCTTCATGTCCACCAGGATAAAGGTGATGCCCCGGTGTTTGGGCGCTTCCGGGTCGGTGCGGGTCAGCAGCATGATCCAGTCGGCGTGATGGGCCATGGAGGTCCATATCTTGCTGCCGTTGATCACGTATTCGTCGCCGTCCAGCACGGCGCGGGTGCTCAGCGACGCCAGGTCGGACCCCGATTCTGGCTCGCTATACCCCTGGCACCACTGTATCTCGCCCCGGGCCACCGGCGGCAGATGGGCAAGCTTTTGTTCCTCGGAACCGTGGATCATCAGCGTGGGCCCCAGCATGCGCACGCCGAAAATGTCCCGTCCAGGGGTCCGGTGGTAGGTCAGCTCTTCGCTAAAGATCGCCGAGCGTACGGCCGACGCGTCCTGACCGCCGTATTCCTCGGGCCAGTGCATGGTTAGCCAGCCCTTTTCGGCCATCTTCTTGCGGAGCACCAGGGTGAAATCCCAATCGTCTTCTTCGGGATAGCGGCCGCCGCCCTCCCAATCCGCCGGGAGCTCTTGCCGGATAAACTCGCGGACATCCTGGCGGAATGCCTCATCTTCGGCGGTGAATTGGAAATCCACGGACAGCCTCCTAGTTGGGGTAGATCAAGGTGATGTGGAATAGCGGCAGGCCGGATCTGCCGGCCCGTCGATGGCGGAATCAGGCCTAGGTGCCTACGGCCACGCAGGTCACGGTGCGGACCACACCGGGGACGGTATGGATCTTCTCCGTCACTATGTTGCCCACGACGGACATGTCAGAACCGCCGATCACGGCGATGATGTCATAGGGCCCGGTGACCACATCCACCGACGTTATGCCGTCGAGGGTCCTGAGGGTGGCGGCGACGTCGCGGGTCTTCCCCACCGCGGTCTCTACCAAGAGGTATGCTTTCGTTCCCATTGCTTCCCCTATACCAAAATGGGCGTTCGGCGAACGTTTGCGAGGGTTGGCCAACGTTCGTAAGATAAATTTACCGCCGGGGAGCACAACTCTCGGGCGGTTTGCCCATTTTACGGCCAGGGTAGGAAGGTGTCAATTTACAGGTGCCCGCCGGCTGAACTGGGCTTGGCCGTCCTTGACCGCGGGTTTGGATGCGGTA
>JADFPM010000199.1 GCA_022562335.1 Chloroflexota bacterium | reverse complement strand
TCTCTTCGACTTCATCCTCATACTTCTCAGGCATAACCTCTCCAGCCCGGAACCACCACCACCCCACTTCATCACCAACCCAAAACCGTCGAATTTGCGCCCAATTTTCCGGAATGAACCAGACATAACCGGAAATTGGAAACACATTATACTAGACATAACCGAATCGGGGAAGAGAAGGAACCCATTGGCCAGCCACGGTGGATCAGGACGACGAAACCAGTGTGCGGCCTCCCTCGCCGGTCAGCGGCTTTGGTCCATGTCGTCCACCTGGCCGCCGGTGACCAGGAAGATCACCCGCTCCGCGATATTGGTAGCGCGATCGGCCATCCGCTCCAGGTCATGGGCCACCCAAAGGAGGTGGGTAGCCCGCTCGATGGTCTGGGGCTCCCGAGCCATGCCGGCGAACAATTCCCGGCATACCTCGTCGTATAGTCTATCGACCCTATCGTCGTCGTCCCACACCTGGCGGGCCGCGGCGATGTCCCGGTCGACCAGGGCTTTAAGGCTGCGGCGTAACATATCCCTGGCGTGGACCGACATGTGGCGCAGTTCTTCAATGTGTTTGAACAGGGGCTCATCGCCGATGATCAGGCTTACTTTCCCGATGCCTTCCGCATAATCGCCCATCCTTTCCAGTTCCACCGCGATCTGCAAAGCGACGATCAGGGTCCGCAGGTCGGTGGCCAGGGGCTGCTGGGTAGCTATGAGATCAATGGAATCCTCTTCCAACCGGAACCGTTTCTCGTCAATCAAGTCGTCGTCCTGGACCACTTCGAAAGACGCTTTAAGGTCCCGCTGTTCCAGCGCGTCCATGGACTTGATTATGGCCTTTTCCACCAGATCACCCAGGGACAACAAGTCGTCCTGCAATTGGATCAAACTCCGGTTAAAGTCGGCTCTTACCATGCCCGCACTCCGTCCTCAGCCAAATCGCCCGGTGATATAGGCTTCAGTCCGTTCGTCCTTGGGATTGGTGAATATCTGCCTGCTTTCCCCGTATTCGATGAGCTCGCCGATTCGATCGTGATCGGCCATCAGGAAAGCGGTGTTATCGGAAACTCGGGCCGCCTGCTGCATGTTGTGCGTGACGATGACGATGGAATAATCTTGGGACAGCTCACGCATCAGGTCTTCCACCGCCAGGGTGGCGATGGGGTCCAAAGATGAGCACGGCTCGTCCATAAGGATCACCTTGGGCTCCACCGCCAGCGCCCGGGCGATGCACAGCCGCTGCTGCTGGCCGCCGGAGAGGGCCAGCGCGCTGCTCTTCAGGCGGTCCTTGACCTCTTCCCACAGGGCGGCGCGCCGCAGCGATCTTTCCACCAGTTCCGGAAAATCACCTCGAAAACCGTTGATCTTGGGGCCAAAGGCGACGTTGTCGTAAATCGACTTTGGGAATGGGTTTGGGTTTTGGAACACCATGCCGATCTGATAGCGGATCTCGGTTGGGTCCACATCCGGCGCGTACAGGTCCTTCCCGTCAAACAACACTTGGCCGGTGATGGTGGCCGATGGTATCAGGTCGTTCATGCGGTTGAAGCACCTGAGCAAGGTGCTTTTACCGCACCCCGAGGGGCCGATGATGGCGGTGATACGGTTGCGGGCAAAGTCCAGGGTGACGTCGGTCACCACGCGCTTTGTGCCGTAGTACACGTTTAGATTTTTTGTCTGGAGGATGGGCTCAGACATTTGCACTGCGCTAACCTGCCACTGGCCTTTCCGGTACTATCCTTCCGGTGGGCTTTGGAACTTGTTTCTTAGGATCACCGCCGCGGCGTTCATTGCCAGCAACACGACCAGTAACACAATTATACCGGCGGCGGCGGCTTCGTGAAACCCGGCTTGAGGCCGCGCCGTCCAGTTGAATATCTGGATGGGCAACGCGCTAAACCGGCTAAAGGGGCTGTCGGGAGCAAAGGGCACAAAGGCCAGAGCCCCCACCACGATCAGGGGCGCGGTCTCACCAATGGCCCGGCTGACCGCCAGGATCATTCCCGTCAATATCCCGGGAAAGGCCTGGGGCAGCACCAGGTGCCAGATAGTCTGCCACCGCGTCGCCCCCAGCCCGTAAGCGCCCTGGCGAACCGATGATGGCACCGCCCGAATGGCTTCTTCCGCAGCGATGATGATGATGGGCAGCACCAACAAACCCAGGGTGAATCCGCCGGCCAGCAGGCTCTTTCCCATGCCCATGGTGCGGACGAATATCTCCAGCCCCAAGAGCCCGTATACGATGGACGGCACCCCCGCCAGATTGGCGATATTCACCTGGATCACCCGGTTGATCCAGTGGCGGCCGGCGTATTCCTCCAGGTATATGGCGGCGCCAACCCCCAGGACGAAGGCCACGAACCCCGCGATGATGACCAGATAGATGCTCCCCAGCAAGGCGCTGTGGATGCCCGCCTGCTCCGGGTGACGCGAGGGAAAGCTGGTCAGAAAATCCCAGTTGACCCTGGTCCATCCCTGCAGCACCAGGTAGATCAACAAGACCGCCAGCATTCCCAGAGCCAATACCACGGCCAGCAGGCACATGGCATGAAAGGCCCTGCCGCGCCACTTGCGGCGGGCCATCCCCTGGGTGAATTCGGTGGGCCCAATCACCGCCATTACTGGTACACCTCACGGAAACGGCGCACGAAGAATTGGCTCAAAGAGTTCATGCCCAGGGTGATGACGAACAGGCTCAGGGCCACGGCGAAAATCGTCTCGTATTCCAGCGTTCCCGTGGGGGTATCGCCCTGGCTGACCTGAACGATGTAGGCCGTCATAGTCTCGATGGGAATGAATGGGTTCAAGGTGAAGGTGGGGTTTTGCCCCGCAGCTATGGTCACGATCATGGTCTCGCCGATGGCCCTGGAGGCGGCCAATATGAAAGACGCCACGATCCCGGATAGCGCCGCGGGGATCACCACCCGGGTTGAAACCTCCAGCTTGGTGGAACCCAGGGCGTACGCCGCTTCCCGCAGCGACCGGGGCACGGCGCGCATGGCATCCTCGCTCAGGCTGGAGACCATGGGCAAGATCATGATTCCCATTACGATACTGGCGCTGAGGGCGTTGAACACCGCCACGTTTTCAGAGACCCCCCGGATCAATGGCGTTACGAATAGCAGGGCGAAGTACCCATAGACCACCGTGGGTATTCCCGCCAAAACCTCCAAGATAGGTTTGCAAACCCGGCGGACCGGCTCGCGGGCGTATTCGCTCAAATAGATGGCGCTCAGCACTCCCAGGGGCAAGGCCACCGCCATGGAGCCAACGGCGGTGAGCATGGTGCCCGATAGTAGCGCCAGCACGCCGAAGTGCTTTGATGCGAAGAGAGGGGTCCAGCGGGTTCCGCCCAGATATTCGAAGATGGAGACCTGGCCGAAGAAATGGGCCGCCTCAAATATAAGGACCGAAACTATGCCCACGGTGGTCAGGATGGAAGCGGCAGCACATAAAAGAAGGAAAAAACCGATGATACGTTCTGGAAGCCACCGTCGCCAGTTGTGGGGACGGCGGTAAGCTCCGGAGGAGACCGGCGGACCGGCGGCCGGTTCAACCATTCTTGCGGAGTCCCCAAATCACAAGCAAAACGTCAACAAACCAATGGGCCCCAGAATTTTTTGGGCCGCCGTTACCAGGATAATTCCACCGCCCCAGGTTTACAAGCGGGTGAGACGCCCAATGATCCTCCCAAGGCAAATCCCTTTAGACACATCGCCTCAAGGCGAGGACGAGAGGATTTCTTCCACCGTCCCCTTTTGGGGGTCGCTCCCTCCGAACAGGGTCCCAGTCTTCAGGCCTTCAAACCGGGCCAAGGCCAACTCGTATACCTGCCCCGGGAAGGGCACATAACCTACTTCGCTTACCAACTCCTGGCCTTCGGGGCTGAAGTAAAACCGAATGAATTCTTGAACCATGGGCTTTTCGGCCGACGATTTGGTTACGTACAGGAATAGCGGCCGTGACAATGGGGCATAACTGCCGTCTTTTATGGTGTCCTCACTGGGCACCACGCAGCCATCGCCACCGTCCACGGCCAAAACCTTTAGTTTCTCGGCATTCTCGAAATAGTAGACGTACCCAAAGAACCCCAGGCTATTCTTGTCCCCAGATATGCCCTGCACCAACACGTTGTCGTTCTCGCTGGCGGTGAAATCTCCCCGGGATGCCTGGGCCTCTCCATTGACCGTCTCGGTGAAATAGTCAAAAGTGCCCGAGTCCACTCCTGGGCCGTAAAGCTGCAGCCTTTGGTCGGGCCATTCGGGACGCACCTGGTTCCAGTTAGTGATCTTACCTTCAGCCTCGGGCCCCCATATGGTATGCAGTTCTTCAATGGTGATGCAACGCACGAATTCGGATTCCGGATTGACCATCACGGTGACGCCGTCAAAGGCCACCGGCATTTCGATGAATTCCACGCCCCCTTCGGCGCACATATCCACTTCGATGGATTTGATGGGCCGGGAGGCGTTGGTGATGTCCGTCTCGCCGGAGCAGAATTTCTGAAAGCCGCCGCCGGTGCCTGAGACCCCCACCGCCACCCGGACCGCGCCACCCGTGAGAAGGCCAAACTCCTCGGCCGCTGCTTCGGCGATGGGGAAAACCGTGCTGGACCCGTCGATGATTATGGTTTGAGATCCATCCTGGACGCCCCAGGTGCAAGCCGCGGCCAATAACACCAACACTGCTATCGCTATCGGGCCAAATTTATTGTATTTGATGTCCTGCAGCACCCCGCACATGCTTAACATCCATCGCACCTACGCATATTATCGCCGAACATCATAAATTTTTGGAAGGCTGGCTTATTTGGCAACCAACGGACCAGGTCCCATGCGGCAAGCAGCAGGATTTGGCAGTCCTGTGCCTATTGGGTTAACCATCATTAGCGCCGGTCATGATTTGGCCCAATACCGGCACGTCATCGAATAAATCTGGGGACGGAAATGCGGTTGTGCCCACGACGGCCGGTGCGTTAGTATGGCCGATGGGACTCGGGCATACCGGGCCTCCCGTGGGGTGCGGCCAATGTTAGAGCAGTCCACGATTGCAGATCCTATGTGGGTATCGCCTGTAACCAGCAGCGTCTGACCGTCTGTTGAACGTAATA
>JADFPM010000011.1 GCA_022562335.1 Chloroflexota bacterium | reverse complement strand
TGAGCAACTCCACGGCGGTCAGGACTTGATCCACGTCATCCGTCACTGGGCGGTGGCCCCGCCGTCTATTACCAATTCGCTGCCGGTGACGAAAGAAGCTTCATCGGAGGCCAAAAACAAGACTCCATAAGCGACGTCTTCCGCCGTTCCTATCCGGCCCAGGGGTATGCGTTGGGTCCGCTCCTCACGGTGCGCCGTATCGGCCAGCATGTCCTCGGTCATCGGCGTATCGAGCAGGCCGGGATGGACCGAGTTGCATCTGATGCCTTCTTTGGCGTATTGGATGGCCGTCGATTTGGTTAATAAACGCACCGCCCCTTTGGTGGCGGCATAGCTGGCGCCGGAGTAGGTGCTGCCCACCAGGCCGGCGGTGGACGAGATGTTGACGATGGAGCCCCCGCCACTATTTCTCATCGCCGGGATGGCCTCTTTGATCCCCAGGAACACTCCCTTGGCGTTGATGGCCATGATCCGGTCCCAATCGTCTACGGTGGTGTCCTCCACGTTCTTGCGAATGGTGATGCCGGCGTTATTCACCAGGATGTCCAGCTTCCCGTACCTGCTCACAGCGGCCTCAACGGCAGACTTCCAGTCCTCTTCGCTGGTCACGTCCAGGTGGACATAGAGGGCCTCGCCGCCCACTTCTTGTATCTCCGCCTCCACCTTCCTGCCGGCGTCGTCCAGAATATCCCCAAAGACGACCTTTGCCCCTTCCGCGGCAAAAAGCTTCGCCTCCACTGCGCCCTGGCCCCGGGCACCACCGCTGATCAGTGCTACTTTTCCTTCTAGTCTCATTGATGACACCTTCTCATCGCGGGTATTGAGCGTTTCATCCACCGGTGATTCTCCCGGTTGATGACTAGCCAGTCAAGTGACACCCGGCGGCCACGTCAAGCCGGGCCGGGTTTTGGCGCCGGGGCGAAAGGCCCACTGGAACGCCGATGTTGGCATGGCGTGCGAAACAGGCATGAACTCCGGAAATCATGGGCAAATCGCATTCATTCATTGACTGGGGCAAGAGGGCAACTTACACTGGTAGTTGGAAAAAACCTACCTAGCAAGAATATGGAGTATGAACGAACCATTTTATCCTAGCGACGACGTCGCGCTATTCATCGACTGGGAAAATTTCAAGATAAGCCTCGCCGTGGGCCACCGGACCCCAAATGTCTCGGCCCTGAAAGAAGAGGTATCCAACCACGGGCGCGTGGTGGTCGCCAAAGCCTACGCAGACTGGGTGACCAGGTCTCCGGAGCTTCGCGGGGCGAGCCAGTTCATCAACGACCCTCCGGCCCTCTACGCCGCGGGAATCGAACCGGTATACGTCCCCACTCGCCTCAGCTTCGGCAACCCCTCAGCCACCGGCTACCACCGCACCACCCGGGTGAAAAACAGCGTCGACGTCAAGATGACCGCCGATTGCATCGAGATCGCCCACTCATATCCCAACATTTCCACCTTCGTCCTGGTTTCGGGAGACTCGGATTTCATCCATGTGATAAATACCCTGCGCACCATGGGAAAACGGGTCATCATCATCGGCGTGTCCTGGAGCATCTCCCACCGTCTGGCCGATCTTGTCGACGGCTTGATCCTCTACGACGTTGACGTGGACCCATTGACTCCCCAGGAGAACGGAGCAGAGGAACCCGCGGCTACCCAAGACCAAGCGGCACCCGCCCCAATGCCAAGACGGCCCGCCGCCCGGGCCGCATCCTCTAATGGCCCCCCAAATGGAGTGGACCTGACCACCATCATCCAGACCATAGAAGGCATCGTCAAAGAGGTCCGCGACGCCGGCGGCACACCCCTGCTAACCTCGATCAAGCAACGGGTCATGCGGCGTTACCCCAACTTTGACGAGAGAAAAGTCGGCTATTCTGGCTTCAAGAAGCTCATGGCGCGGGTGGCCCAGGAAGGCAACATCAAATTGATCACCGCCGGCCTGGTGGACTGGGCCATCATGGCCGATGAGCCCGACCCCGTGGACGCCGACCCCGTGGACGCCACCCCCGCGCGTCCCGGCAACGGACATCAATCAACAGAGGTCCCCGCGGCTTTCGACGACCAAGCGCCGGACCCCGAGGATATAGATACTGCGGATGCAACCCCAGGCGATGCGCCGGAGTTCTCCGAAGAGTTTTCTACGGATTTCACCGAAGACGAGCCAGCCGAGCAATCACCCAGCCCTTCAATAACGTCAGCCACGCCCACAGCCCCGATGACATCTGTGGACCTGGACGCGCTGCTGGCCGAAACCATAGCGGGGTTGGAAGAATTGCCCGAAGTGCCCGCAGACGGTCTCCATGGCCAGCGGATCACCGATCTGATCGTGATGGCCGATAGCTTGGAAAAGCGGGAGGACGTCAGCCACGTAGCTTTCAACTTCCTGGTGGGGGAGGTATGCCAGGCCCTGGAGCAAGGGTTGGCAGCCGAAAATGAAGCCATAAGCGTGCGCTGGGGCCAGGCGTCGTCTCGCAACTACGTCAGCAAGATGCTGCGCTCCATGGGCAACGGCAACCTGTTCGTCCGTAGCTGGCACTCCTCTCCCGACGAAGACTCGGGCCGCAACAAGCGCCGGCGCACCTTCTACCTTGACCACGAAAATCCCCTGGTCAAACAGGTGTTGCTCAACCACTGGCAGAACACCCAGATAGGCACAGAGAACGACGAACCGCCCGCAGAAACCGTTGCGGAAACCGATTACGAAGATTACGTTCAACCTGCCATGCCGGAAGGCCCTGACGAGAAACGAGAAAGCCCCTTCCTGTCGCGGCTCTTCAGGCCCAAGCGGTAGCGGAGCGGCGGCCTCCCCTACATATCCAGGATCAGGGTAGACCAGCCAAAATCGCTGGCCCCCAGGCCCTCCCCGGTAAAGGGGTTGTAATACTCCCTGAAGCCCGATTTGTCGATGCACTCATGGCTGCGGGCGACTACCGTGTCGGCAAGCTCTCCGTAACCGTGGCGCCGCAGGGCGTGGCTTAAAAACCAGTTGGTGTTGATCCACGAGGGTCCCCGCCAGATGAACCCGCCCGGATTCCCAGGCATGAACTTGGGGTCCGACGCCGGCACCGAAGGCAACGGGTAGGGCGTCCAAAAATGGTCCGGGTTGGTCACCCATTGGTCAACCAGCCTTTCCACGATGGGCCGGGGCAGGTCTTCCAGAACCAGCGGCATCAACGAGCTTATGGTCACCACTTTGATGGGGGTTTCGGCCACCCCCGATAAATCGAAAAACGCTCCCGCATCCTCGTCCCAGCACTTTGACACGAGGGCATCACGGGTCCTATCGGCCTCGCGGTTGAACTCGGCCGCCCCGGTTGAATCACCCGAATCAGCCAGCAGCCGGGCCAGAGAACGCAGTCCCATGGCATAGATGGTGTTGACCAGCACGTCCTCAACGTGGAAAAGGTCTGCCGCCAATATCTTGTGGTCGTCGCCGCGCATGGGCTCGTAGGCCTCATACACCTTTCTCAGGGCGGTGATGAAGCCCCGGTTGCTCAGTTCCTTCAGGCCCAGTATGTCGTCGTACTTGGGTGAGCAATCGGTGCCCGCCTCCTCGGGTTGGATCACGGCGATCAGTCCGTCATCGTCGGGATCCCTGGCCTGCTTCGCCCAGCGATAGAACCCGGTCAATATGGGCAGCGCGGCATCTAGGAATTCCTTGTCCCCGGTGGCCTGATAGACCCGCTCCACGGCGTAGGCGATGATGGGCGGCTGCATGGTGGCGCTGTAATTGGGCGACGTCATACCCACGATATTTCTGCTGAGGAAATCCGGCTGCTTCTCCATCTCCCAAAAGATCATGTGGGGGATAAAGCCGTCGGGCAGGGCGGCGCTCATCAGGGTGGTCAACTCGGCCTTGGCTTGGTCCAGGTCCAGGTGGATCAGGGCGATGGCATGGAAGCAGGAATCCCAGAACCATTGGAAGGGATATCCGCGCAGCGACGGGCAGACGAAACTGTACTCTTTGCCGTTCCAGTCGGCCACGCCCCGGCGCAGGTTGGTCAGCAATATTTTCCTGGCGCCGGCTTCCAACTCTTGTCGGTCCATGCATCACACCTCTTTTAGATCGTTCATCGCAGTAAAACCCGGGTACAGGCCGAATGGGACACCGGCTATGGTTGAAAGGGAGCCGCCGTCACTTCGCGCCGGAATAGAGGTCCAGGTATTTTTCGGCCACCGCAGACCAGGTGAACTCGGCCAGGGCGTATTCCCTGGCAACTTGGCCCATGGATTCACGGTGATCATCGTCATTGACCAGGCGCACCAACTCGGCCACCGCCGCGTCCTGGTCGAAGCGCGGAGTCACCACAGCCCCTTTGATCAACAGCTCTTTATTGGCGCCCACATCGTGGGTCAATACCGGCAATCCATGCGCCATGGCTTCAAAGAAGACCAAACCAAATGCTTCGTACTGGCTGAACAGGGCGAATATGTCGGACCTGGCGTACCACTCGGACAACTCGCTGTCGGTCACCTCTCCCACCAGGCTAACACTGTCTTCCAGCCGGTGGAGGCCTATAAGGCTACGGAGAGTGGCTTCCGCATCCTCGTCCCTGCCGACACAGACCAGGCGGGCCGGGCGGTTGAACTGGGGCCTGGCCTGGAGGTAGGCATTGATCAACCATTCCTGGCCCTTGTGCTGTCCCAACCGTCCAACGCAAAGGATGGTCAGAGGGTTGGCCTCCTCTCCGCCATCGGGCTCCTCGCCTGTCCCAGTTTGCCTGGAGACCGGCGCCTGGTCCGGCGGGGTAGCCCCCCAACCGATGATGACCCGCTTGGACCTGGGGACGAAATAAGCCCGGCCGACCTCGGCGGCTTCCAGATTGGTCAGGGCCACGATCCGGTCCACCACATTGCAGATGAATACGTTGATGGGCCTTATCCACCACCGCTGCCAGGGCAGAACGTGGAAGGAAGGGGTGAAAACGAATCTGGCCCGCCGGCGGAACCACAGCCACGACCAGAAGTGGCCCCAGAACCAGCCGTCGCCCACAAAATGGACCACGTCGGGGTCGAACTCTTTCAGATACCGGCGGATCTGCAGCGGCGAAAACCAGACCAACGGGACCGAATACAGCGGCACCGACCATTTGGGAAACCCTTTGAGCCGGTAGATCCCGATGCCCTCGGGCGTAGCATCCCGGTCGGCCCAATCGGGGTGGGCGATCCGTGGGAAGGAATACTTGGTGGTGAGGACGGCCACCGCCTCCACACTTTGGGAGTCTATTAATTGGAACGCCAATTGCTCTATGGCACGTTCGATCCCACCCAGGTAAGGACGGAAATACGGCGTCAAAAACAGGACGCGGAGGGGAGCGTTAGTCACCGGTTCACCCACCCAATGCCGCTTCCAGCCCGCCGTTCCAGGCGGCGGCGATCTCATCCATTGGCACGTCTAGTTGTGCGCCCAGGCGGAAGCGCGTTCCGCCGGTGACGCCTAGGCGAAGCAAAGGGACTTCGATCTCCGTTGCCAGTTGAGCTAACGCGCTCCATTTGTCCTGGGCCAGGGACACGACGATGCGGGACTGGCGCTCGCCAAACAGGGCGGCATCCCAACGGCGGGGCAACCGCACCTGGCCCTGAAACCCGACACCAACGGGTATACAACATTCGGCCAGGGCCACCGCCAGTCCGCCTTCGGAACAGTCGTGGGCCGAAGCGATGATCCCCCGAACGATGGCCTGGCGGCATAGCTCCTGAACCCGGCGCTCCAGATCCAGGTCTATTGCCGGTCTGCCCAACACCTGGCCATGGATGACCTGCAGGTACTCGCTGGCCGCCAGATCGGAGGACCGGGGCCGCCACCCTTCCATTCCCAACACGGCCACCGCCAAACCGTCTTCGGGAAACCCCGAACGGCAGTGCCGGCTCACGTCTTCCAGCAGACCCAGGCCCCCCACAACGGGGGTGGGGTAGATGGCCTGCCCCCTTGATTCGTTGTACAGGCTCACGTTGCCGCTGACCACCGGGACGCCCAATGTCCGGCAGGCCTTGGCCATGCCCCGGATGCACCATTCCAACTGGTAATAGACCTCGGGGTTCTCCGGGTTCCCAAAATTCAGGCAGTCGGTCAAGGCCAGCGGAGTGGCCCCGGAACAGGACAGGTTCCGGCAGACCTCCGCCACCACGATCTGGCCGCCGCGGTAAGGGTCCAGGTAGCAGTACCGCCCGTTTCCGTCGATGCACAGGGCGATGCCTTTACTCCCGCCTTTTATACGCAACACCGCCGCGTCGCTGCCGGGCCCCACCACCGTGTTGGTCTGAACCTGGTTGTCATATTGGCGGTGGACCGGCTCTTTGCTGGCGATGTTGGGCGAAGCCAGGAGGTTGAGCAAAACCGTTTCCGGCCCCTCGTCCGGCAGCGGAACATCGGCCAAGTTCAGGCGTTGCCGCTCCAAGGCTGCTTGGGAACGTTCCCCGCGCAACCGGTAACGAGGCGCTTCAACCAGCGCCCGTATGGGAAGGTTGACGATGGCTTGGTGGCCGTCGAATATCGACACCTGCCGTTGCTCCGTCACCCGCCCGATCTCCTGGCACGACACCTCCCATTTGTCCAAGATCCGTTTTAGCGGCGCCACGCCTTCCGGCGGCGTGATCAACAACATTCGCTCTTGGGATTCGGACAGCATCACGTCGTAGCCGGTCATGGCCTCTTCCCGGCGGGGGACCTGGGCTATATCCAGCGTGACTCCCAAACCGCCGCTAAAAGCCGACTCCACCGCCGCGCTGGTCAACCCGGCGGCCCCCAGGTCTTGGATGGCCTCCACGTTGCCGGAAGCCAGGGCCTCAAGGCAGGCCTCTATCAGCACCTTCTCCAGAAATGGGTTCCCCACCTGCACCGTGGGCCGCAGCTCTTGCTCATCCTCAAAGGTGCGGGAGGCCAGCCCCGACGCCCCGTGGATCCCGTCCCTCCCCGTGTCCGCGCCCACCAGCAGGAACACGTTGCCCACCGTGGACGCAGCCGAGGAGGCCAGCCGGTCTTTGGACACCAATCCGACGCACATGGCGTTTACCAGGGGGTTCTGGGAATAGGACGGATCGAAATATATCTCGCCGGCAACGTCGGGCACGCCGATGCAGTTGCCATACCAGGAAATACCCGCCACCACACCACGAAACAGATGGCGGGTTTGCGCCTCGCCGGGGGAGCCAAAACGCAACGAGTTAAGCAGCGCCACCGGGCGGGCGCCCATGGCCAAAATGTCCCGCACGATGCCACCCACCCCCGTCGCCGCTCCCTGCAGCGGCTCAACCGCCGAGGGGTGGTTGTGAGACTCGACTTTGAAAACCGCCACCAACCCGTCGCCCAGGTCCACGGCGCCCGCATTCTCTGCCCCAGAAGTAGACAGGACCCGGGGGGACTTGCTGGGGAACATACGAAGCAACGGCTTGGAGTGTTTGTACCCGCAGTGCTCGCTCCACAATGCCCCGAACATTCCCAGCTCGACCTCATTGGGTTCCCGGTCCAGCCGGTCGACGATCATGTCGTATTCCGCCCGGCTCAAGGCGATCTCATCCAATGTCTCCTTGGTTACAGGCATAACTGCATCAAACCTTCGTGGCCGTGATTGGCTCGCGCGGTCTTGATATCACTCAGATCAAAATATGGTTCGACAGACTCAGGGCCCATCGCCGGACTAACAAAGCTTTTGAAATCGCTTGTTTTCGGGAGAATCAACATTGAACCAACTGCGAGGCCGCAACCGGCGAGACCACGCCGGCCTCAACCTTGAAATAGGCTGCGTCGCCGCCATAATGATCCCTGACCAATTCCACGTCGGTGGTGGTTATCAGCGCCTGCTGATACTGGCTTGCCTTCCCCAAAACCTTTTCCCTCCGGCCGGCGTCCATCTCCGACAACACGTCGTCCAGAAGAACTATGGGTCCGTCGGCCCGTGCCGCGGTCAGGTAGGCGGCCTCGGAAAGTTTAAGCGTCAGTGCCAGCGTGCGGGCCTCGCCCCGGGAAGAGTATATTCCCATATCGACCCCGTCGATGACCATATCGAAGTCGTCTCGATGCGGACCCACCGCGGTGGCGGCGGTGGCCCGTTCCCTACCCTGGGCCGCGGCCAAAGCCTCTCGGAACCGGTCTTCAATGATTGCCACGGTATCCCCCACGTCATTGCCAAATGGAATACTGGGGCGGTAGGTCACCGCCAGATCTCCCTCCTGGCCGCCCAACTCCCGGTGCTGCTGAACGCAAATGGGGGCCAGATCCGCCAACGCTTCTTTACGGCGCCAGGCGATCCAGGCGCCCTCCGTAACCAACTGCGCGTCCCAGAACGCCAACTCATCCACCTGGGCCCGGCCATCCCGCAGCAAGCGCAGCAGGTGGTTCCGCTGTTGCACCACCTTCTGGTAGCGTTGCAGGGCCTTCACGTACAGGGGGTCGGCCTGGGAAAGCATGATATCCAAGAACCGGCGGCGTCCCGAGGGCGGGCCATGGACCAATTCGATGTCTTCGACGCTGAAAAGGACCGCGTTCACCAGGCCGACCAACTCTGCAGCGGTGCGCCGGACCCGGTTGACCCGTATCTGCTTGCGAACAGAATGGGCCGGGGCGCCGCCGTCTTCAATAAAATCATTGTTTATCTCAGGGGCCGTTGCGTTGGCCGTGGGCTTAGCGACGGATTGATAACCCACGTAGACCCGAAGCTGTTCGCCGCCGCTTTCAATAACCCCGTTGACCAGGGCCATGCCTCCCGCCGCCGCCGCTTGGAAATTCACGACTTCCCGCTCGTTATCGGCGCGAAATGAACGGGCGATGGCCAATATGTAGACCGCCTCCAGCAACGCGGTTTTTCCCTGGGCGTTGCCCCCAAAGAAAACCACGACTCCCGGCGGCAGGTCCAGGTTCAACTCCGCCAGGTTGCGGAAGCTGGTGATGCCCAGATGTGAAAGGTATGCCAATGGCTTCAGGCTTGGGAGAAGTCGTAGGGCTGGTTCAGACCGCGCGCCGGGCCGGCGCGTCTGGAGGTTCGGGAGATATTGTATCAGCCGCGCGGGAGCCAGCTACTCCTGGGAACTGATGTCCTGTATCTCGGCTTCCAGGTTTTGAACGCTGGAGAAGTCTTGCGCCGACAAGCGGAAACACCGCTCCAGGTAAAGCTGGGCCAGTTTGGAACTTTTGGGAGAGGTATCTTTCGCCACCGACAGGAGGTTCGCCAACTGGAATTCGCCGGGTAGATGCTTGGCCAACGTGGTGATCTCCTGGCAAGCCTCTTCGGCTGTTTCCTGGTCTTTGCCCTCCACGGCGAAACGCAGCTTGCCCATGAACCGGGATAACTCGGCAAGCTTGTCGCTCTCGCTCATCAGGCTGAAAAGCACGTCGTTGACCTGGTACGACGAATCGTCGTCCTCCGCCTCCGGGATGGGAGTCGCCTCTTCCGCAGTGTCCAATCCCGGCGCTGCCACGCCCTGGCTGGTGCTGTCGGCCCATAGCTGGGCGTAGGCTTGCACCGCCTCCGTCACCGCTTCCATCATTCGCGGCAGGTCGTAGGAGAACATATCCGAAGCGTGAACCAGGTCGTCATCCCTCAGCCGGCTCAACCGCTCCAATTCCTCGTGCCCTTCCACCGGTTCGGGCATGGGGGGCATGGCAAAGGCGGTGAAATTATCCAGGGGCAACCCACCCAGAGAAGAAGCAAGGAACGGGGGAACGTATTTAGCCAGGTCGGCCTTGATAGGCAGGGTTATGACGTAGGTCGCGTAGACCTTGTCCGGCTCAGTGGAGACCCGGAAGTAAACCAGGGCATGGCCCTTGGGCCGTAGGGGGTCACCCCGTTCAAAAGTGAGGTCCATAAAAAGGCTGCTTGACCTTGAGGTCGGCGTTGGGTTGATGTCTTGAGGCCCATTATAGGGTATTCACGATTCCTAGGCCACAAGGGGAGGCAACAGCCATCTTGCCCAGGGCCTGGGTCCGCCGTTGACATGCCTCCAGAGGTTTGACGGGCATTGATGGGGTATGATATGGAGTAGGCAGCGGGATCCCACTTATAAGGCGGGCCGCTCAGGTGAGTTCCCGCCATTCCAAACGGGAGGTGGCCTATGCTCAGCCAGGGCACCAAAGAACTAAAATACGACGATCTGGTGATCGGGGAGGAATTGGGCTCTTTTGAGTACGTCCTCACCCAGCAGATGCTGGACGATTTCCGGGAGTCGGTGGAAGACCCGGAAGCGCCGTTCCCCACGCTGGCGGTGAAGCACGACGGCACTGCCCTGAACATGGTTTACTACGACACCACCGGCGGGGTTAACGCGGGCAATGAGGTGGAGTTTTTCAATCCGCCCATCCCCGGCAAGAAGATTTTGGTTTCCGGCCGCATCGCCGACAAGTACGTGCGCCGGGACAAACCGTACCTGGTCATAGAGGCAACCGCCACCGACGAGGACGGCAGACTTTTAGAGCGGCTGCGAACCTACCAGATGAAGAAACCAGACGAGGTGGGAAAGAAATGGAATCCACAAGGATAGAGGTAGATCAGGAGATACCCTCGGTAACCAAGTCCATCACCAAGAAGAGCATCGACCAGTTCGAAGGCGTGGGCATCCTGGAACGCGAGAACATCCATAACAGCCCCGAATTGGCCCAGCGCCAATTGGGAACCGACTACGTTTTGGCCTCGGGCCGGATGTCGGTGACCTTCGCCGCCGAGTCGTTGCGCAAATTCTTCGGCCCAGATGTCTTCAACCACACGGGAACCGTAAATCTCAAGTTCCTGAGGCCGGTCAAAGACGGCGACACCATCACCGTTCGCGGCAAAGTGGTCCATATGGAGCCGGTGGAAAAAGGGAATCTGGTATCGGTCGATCTGGTGTGTGAAAACCAGAACCAAGACACCACCGCGGTGGGCCAGGGCACGGCCATCGTACCTTAGGTCCCTTCACGACCACGGTCCTCCTCCATCGGTGATATAGACGTGTTGGGTCAACCATGATCCTATTGGCCCAACACGCGCCTCGGCAGCGTTCGCCGGAGTCCGTCCCGGTCTCCTTGCAATCCTATATCTCATTGATTACACTCAGTTTCTAACGCCGCCATCGGGAGATATCTATGCCAGCCGCTGAATTCGGGAAGGTAGAAGTAGAGATCGTCTATTGCGTCTCTTGAGGATATTATGCGGTCGCCTCGTGGATGGCGACGGAATTTTGGGGGTCGCAAAACGCCGGAGATCTGGGCTTGAAATTGACCACCGCGGGTCAGGGCCGCCTGGAAGTCCTGATTGACGGGGAAAAGATCTTCGACCGCAAAACCGACGGCGGGTTCCCCGACCTGAATAAAGTCAATGAAATGAAAATGACCATCGCTGAAAAGATATTCGAGATCGATGAGGCGACGGCCAATAGTTAACAGCCGTTACCCGTACACGGCAGCGATCTTAAAAAAGCAGCCCGGGAAGCCAATCCCAGGGCTGCGTCTCATGTTGCGGCCCCGGTTTTACGGGGAGTTTCACAGGGAGTTTTATCGTGGCTAACCGAGAGCATCTGTCGGTTGTGATGGAAGGGTTGGACGCTTTGGTCCAATGGTTGGAGATACATCCGGAAACCGTGCTGGATCTGGAAGGGGCCGACCTGTCCGGCATCGATCTGCGCGGCGCTAGGATCAAGGACGTCAATCTAAAGAGGGCCAACCTCACCGGCGCCAAACTATCCAAGGCCAACCTGGCCGGCGGTGACCTCACCGAAGCCGATTTCACCGACGCCGATATGGCAGGCATCTCCATCGCCGGGGCCGCCTGCTTTAGGGCCAATTTCACCAACGCCAATCTTTATTGGGCCGACCTCAACCGCGCCGACCTGCGAGAGGCCACCTTCCGATGGTCCCGGCTGGTGCGGGCGGCGCTGATCAATGCGGACCTTTCGGGGGCCGACTTGGGCCAGGCAACCATGATCGAGGCGGACCTGCGAAACGCCAACCTTACCCAAGCATCCCTCAGGTCGGCCAACATGAACGGAGCCGATCTAAGCCGGACATCGTTGGACGGAGCGGATTTCAGCCTGGCCATGATTCGGGACTCCATGTGGATCGCGGCCGATATGCGGGCCGCCAACTTTTCCGGCGCCAGCCTGCACCGCTCCGATATGGCCTTTGCCAAATACGATTCAACCACCCTGTTTCCCCAGGGATTCGACCCTGAGAATACCGGGCCCAGGGACGTGGTGGAGTGATCCACCGGCCCGGCATTCCCCGAACAGCACCTATCGCCTGATAGAGAGTCCATACAGAGGGACACGGTGGGCACACTTCAAATCTTTTCTCAACAGCCCGGCGCGGGCAAGACCACGCTGGCTGCCGCTTTGCTGGTCAAGCTGGCCCAATCTGACAAGCATGGGGCTTACTACAAACCTTTCTCCACCGGTGACGACCCCAACCTGGAGTTCATTCAACAAGTCCTATTGGCCCCGTCCCACTGGCCTGCCCCACCGCCAACCCAGCCTCTGCCCCCAGATTCCGGCCAATCTTCCAGTTTGCCAGAAGCGATGGGGCAATCTATCCTATCCGCCGTTGAGTCCTTACAGCAGTCCACCACCGGCATCATCCTGGACGGTCCTGACCTGGAGACTGATTCCGGGCTGAGCCCCGCCGCGGCCGCCCGGCTGGCACAGATGGCCGGCGCCAAGGCCATCGTCCTCTTTCGGCACTCCACCGGGCTCACCGCCGCTGAGATGATGCAGACGGTGGAACCCTTTGGCGCCAACCTTGGCGGTATAATCATGACCTTTGTCACCAAGCACCGGGTGGAGGAAGCGAAAAACGGCGTTCTGGCCGAACTTCGCTCATCGGGCATTCCGGTGGCCGGCCTGATCCCCGAATCCAGGATCCTGCAGAGCCCCACCGTGAGGCAGATGGCTGAGACCCTGGGCGCGCGCTGGGTGCAGGAACCGGTGAACATCGACGCAAGGGTGGAGCAGTTTCTCATCGGCGGCAACATCATGGACTCCGGCCCCGAATACTACGGCCGCTACGACAACCAGGCAGTCATAGTTCGTTCCCAAAGGCCGGATATTCAGTTGGCCAGCCTGTTGGCGGGCACCAGGTGCCTGGTATTGACCGGGGGAGGGGACCCCACCGAGTACATAAAGACGGAGGCCATGGAGCGGGACGTGCCGCTGATGGTGGTCTCCAGCAATACGTCGGACACCGTCGAAGCGCTGGCCCCATTGGCCGGCCAGGCCCATCCCCGCAACCTGGCCAAAATCACCGAGTTCGCCAGGCTATTGGATCGCCATCTGGACGTGGATAGCCTGCTGGCTTTACTCGCGTAGCAACGACTCACAGTCATCGACAACGGGTGGCGGCGGGTAACCGGCACATACCAACTTATGGCGTAGCGCGGATTAATCGTGATATCCGCCGGATAGCGAGTGCTCAGTCACCCTTTTAAAGGGGGACTATAGGGGGTCGTCCCCACCCGCCACCTGCGACCTCCCCTTGCTCCCCTCCTTCTCAAGGAGGGGAGGCTTTGGCCATATCCCGATGCCCGTAGCTGCGCCGCCTTGACTAGCGACAACCGGCAAGCCTAAAATACAAGCTACTGACTTTATCGGGCATGCTTTCGCCCGTTGTTTTTCCCAAGGAGGACACCATGGCGATCACCCAAGACGGTGTGGAACTAGGCGTAAAGATCAGCGAATTGGCCGCTAAGAAGATCAAGTATTTCGCCGAGAAAGATGGTTTGGAAGGCGATGTCGGTGTGCGCGTCGCGGTCAAAGGCGGCGGATGCTCCGGGTTGACCTACGATCTTTCCATCACCAGCGAGGAAAGGGAAAGCGATAAGATCGTGGAGCAACACGGCGTCAAGGTGATGGTGGACAAAAAGAGCTACATCTTCCTTGTCGGCACCGAGTTGGAGTTCTCCGACGGCCTCAACGGCAAAGGCTTCGTCTTCGTAAACCCCAACGCCAAAAAAACCTGCGGGTGCGGCACGTCGTTTAGCGTCTAGCCGGCAATCAACCCCGCAACCATTCGGCCAGATTCAGCGCCGCCGCATCATTGCATGGCGGCGCTTTTGGTTTGAGAGGACATCATGGCTCTTCAACGCTCCGCCCTTTACGAAGTCACCGCCGCCAGCGGTGGCGCCGATGGGACAATGGGGGAAAGGTTTGGCTGGGAATTGCCGGCCACCATCAGCACCCCATCCAACGAGTATCTGGCCGCGGCCACCGGGGTTGCCGTCCACGACATATCCTACGTGGGCCGGCTCCACGCCACGGGCGCGGACGCCCTCGACCTGTTGAACCGACTATCCACCAATAAGGTCGACGAACTTGCCCCGGGCCAGGGCGCGCCAACGGTATTGACCACCGGCTCGGGCCGGATCCTCGACCTGATCCACGTGGTCAACATGGGCGATCACACCCTGATCATCACCAGCCCCGAACTCCAACAATCCATCATCGATTGGCTGGACAAATACACCATCATGGAAGACCTGGAGGTTGAGGACCGCACCACCGGCGCCACCATGCTGCACCTGCTGGGGCCGAACAGCCGGCCATGGCTGGAGCAAACCGGCGGCATAGACCTGGGAAGCCTCAGCCCTTACGGTGTGGTGTCTGCCCAGATCGCCGGGTTCGCCGTTCAGGTGATCGATAAACCCTTTGGCCCACTGCCTGGATTCGCCCTGTTGCTATCAAATCAAGACGCTCCGGCCCTGTGGAACCACCTGATGGACACCGGCGTCACCGCCATGGGAACCGAGGCTTATGAGACCGTTCGGGTGGAAAACGCGGTGCCGGCCTATGGCCACGAGATGGGCGAACCCTACAACCCCCTGGAGGCCGGGCTGATCGGTTCCATCGATTTCACCAAGGGCTGCTACATCGGCCAGGAGGTCATCGCCCGGCTGGATACCTACGAGAAGGTGCAGAAACACCTGGTCACGCTGCGCTTTTCGCCTGGGTCCGCGCCGTCCGCGGGAATGGGACTGGTCAAAGACGGCAAGGTGATAGGAAGGGTCACGTCCCTGGGGTCCGTCCCCGGCAGCGGAGATACCGGAGGCACCATCGGGTTGGGTTACGTGCGCAAGGCCTTTGCTTCGGAAGGGGCCCGGCTGGAATTAGAGACGCCGGAGGAAGGATGGGTTGAGATCACCGGGTTCTCCCAGTTATTCGGGCCGGGGGATTAAGACCCGGTATCCAGTCAAGTATCTCCCCTCGAGGTGAATTCTCATCCCAGCCGAAAAGCTAAAGGTGTTGATCGGAATGCCCCCAGGCGTCTGGGGCGTGGTCGGTGAAGAGACTAAAGAAAGGCTGATAAATTCCCACCCAGCAGTCATCATCGAAACTGCCAGCGATCCTGAACGATTCGCCGCCGAATTGCCACTTGCCGACGGTGTGCTGGTTTTCAGCTTTAGCATTCCAGATGAGCTGCTGAATCCAGGTTCCCGGCTGCGCTGGGTGCATTCCATCCGCGCCGGATCCGAACAATTGTTGACCCCTGCTCTTGTCGCGGCGGAGCACGTTGCGATAACAGCTTCAAAGGGTCCCCATGCGCCGCTGATTGCCGAGCATATGGTGTTGCTGATGCTATCGTTGGCAAGACACATGCCCGCATTGATCAAAGATCAGGAAGAACATAACTGGCGATCGGCCGGCCAGGGAGATGGCAATCCTTTATCGATTCAGATGCTTGGCAAAACGATCACGATCTTGGGCGTGGGTCAGATTGGCGAGAACCTGGCCCGGATGTGCAAGATCGGTTTTGGCATGAAGGTCCTGGGCATGTCCCGCACCACCCGTGGCAGCGCGCACGTTGACCGCTACTTTGACCGTTCAGCGCTCCACGAAGCCTTGGGAGAAGCCGATGTCGTCGCCCTCTGTCTGGCCCTGACCCCGTCAACCAACGCGATCCTGGGCAAAGCAGAGTTTGCGGCAATGAAGCCTACTGGTTTTCTGATAAATGGCGCCCGGGGCGGGTTGATCGACGAGGATGCATTGATTGACGCTATGACCAGAGGCACGATAGCCGGGGCGGGCTTGGACACCGTTGGCGAGGAGCCCCTGCCGGAGAACAGCCCGCTTTGGGACTTGCCCAACACGATCATAACTTCGCATGTCGCGGCTTATACCGATGGCATGGGCAACGAGGTCGGAGGTTTTATGATTGAGAACATTCGCCGGTTCGCTGAAAACGAGCCTTTATTGGGAATCGTCCACCGGCATGAGGGCTACTAGGGATAGAGATCAAGCCTGGGCGGTAACGGTGATCGTCCCCTGGGGCGTCGCTTCCAGCAAAGATACGAACTCGTACCCCTTCTCCCGAATAGCATCGCCGCCGCCTTCCCGCCGGTCTAAGATCGCCACCACCGTCACCACGGTGCAACTGGCTGCTTCCGCCGCTTCAATGGCGTGAAACAGCGACCCGCCGGTGGTGCAGGTGTCATCGATGATCGCCACCTTGCTGCCGGGGGCAAGAGCTCCTTCGATCGCGTTCCCCATCCCATGGGTTTTGGCTTCTTTTCTTACGATGAATGCCGGGAACCTCTCGCCCGCTAGATGCCCCGCCAGGGCAATGGAAGCCACGATGGGGTCTGCCCCCAAGGTTGGCCCTCCCACGGCCGTCGCGCCAGCTCGGCGGAGGATAGGCAACATCGCCTGCGATATGAGGTGCGCGCCTTCGGGGTCAAGGCTCAGCAGGCGCCCGTCGAAGTAGTAAGAGCTTTTCTTGCCGGAGGTCAATGTGAAGTCGCCGTACTTCAGGGCCCCGCTTTCCACCGCCAGTTCCAGCAACCGCTCCACCACGCCGCTCACGGTTTTCACCTCTGTGCTTTCCTTTGCTCCCTTGCCCTTCTTTACGTCTTCCCGATTCCCACGCGCCCGTAAAGCCCACACCGTTGGATGTACTCCTCCACCGGGCGGGGGACGTCCTCTCTGATCGATTCCCCCCCGGCCACGCTATCGCGAATCTTGGTGCCGCTGATATCCGGGACTGTTGCGGTCAGCACGTCCAGTTTGGCACCGGCGTTGGGGAACCGGTCCAGGAACGCCTTGATCTTCGTTTCGTCTATACCCGCTCTTTGGAACACCGCGAGCCGGCAGAGTTGGAGTATCCTATCGGGATCTTTCCACCGGTGAAAATCGTCCAATACATCGGCGCCGACGATAAAATGCAGGCGTTCCTTCTCACCTAAATCGTGGCGCAGCGATTCCAGCGTGTCAACCGTATACGTGGGTCCGGGGCGGTTGATCTCCATATCCGAGACGATGAACGCTGGGTTCCCTTTGACTGCCAACCGAACCATGGCCAACCGATCCGCGGCAGGAGCGAGGGGTTCTCCAGTTCTCAACCAAGGCTGACCTGCAGGAATGAATATGATCCTGTCGAGGGATAACTGGCCGAGGGCCGCTTGCGCCAGTTCCAGGTGGGCTAGGTGGATAGGATCGAAGGTGCCGCCAAAAACACCGATACCCATATCAGAACCACTCCACTTCCACCTTCCCGATTCTGATGGTGTCGCCGGCCTCGATTCCCGCGTCAATCAGTTGCCGGGCCAAACCACGCCGCTCCATTTCCCGCCACAACTGGATCACGACCCGGGTGTCCCTGGTGTCGGCCAGGGCCGCCAGCCGTTCCAATGCTTCGGACTGTACGATGTAGACTCCGTCCTCGATCCAGACCTTGTTGGGCAAATGCATCCGCTGCCTTACGACTGCCGGAGGCGTAACGGCATCTGGCTCGGGCAGGTCCTTAGGCAACTCTTCCAGCAGGCCAATGATCTTGGAGAGCAAGTCGTCAACCCCCTCTCCCGTTACCGCGGACATGAAGATCAAAGGCGTTTCTTTGCCCCAACCCCATTCTTTCGACGCTTTGGTCAGGTTGACAGCCAGATCATCCCGAGCTTCTCGGACCTCCGTGATGTCCAGCTTGTTTACCGCGATTATCTGAGGCTTGGCTAACAGCGCCTCGTTGAATTGCTCCAGCTCTTTGTTCAGCATATGGTAATCGGCCACGGGATCCTCGTTGCTCCCGTCCAACAGGTGCACATACACCCGAGCGCGTTCGGCATGCCGTAAGAATTCCTGGCCTAGCCCCACGCCACGGTGTGCGCCTTCCAACAGCCCAGGCACTTCCATCATCACGAAGTCCTTATCCCGATGGGGGACAACCCCCAGGATAGGATCCACGGTCGTGAACGGATAATCAGCCACCTTGGGCTTCGCTGCCGTGCACCGGGAGATCAATGTGGACTTTCCCGCGTTCGGCCTGGCCAGCAGCCCTACATCCGCCAATAACTTCAACTCTAGAAACAGGATGACTTTTTCGCCGGTCTCTCCCCTCTCCGCCAAAACGGGTTCCTGGTTGGTAGACGAAACGAACCGGGCATTACCCAATCCACCTGCGCCGCCGTGAGCAACCAAGATCGGTGTCGTATCCACGATATCAGCGACAAACTTACGTTCGTTGCGTCCCACGCGTTCCCAGATCTCGGTACCCATGGGTACTTTGATCACCGAATCCGCGCCATTTCTACCCCTTTGATTCTTCCCTTTCCCATGGGCACCGGATTCAACGTATACCGTACTGTTGTATTTTATGTGCAACAGCGTGTTCAGCGAAGAATCGCCGCAGATATAGGAACTACCACCGTTCCCGCCATCTCCACCATCGGGTCCACCTTTGGGGACATATTTGGAACGTTGAAAGCTGGAGCAGCCTTTTCCACCGTTACCGGCGTTAAAATTCAATCTAGCTGAATCAATCATTTCATTTTAAGTTTAACAGTAATCATAAGGGCGTGGACATAGAGGATAAGTAAGAGGTGGTTATTTGTGAAACACCTGTGGGATTGATTTACTCTGCTGTGGATATGTCGAGGAGGACTGTGGAAATCCGGTAAAGAAAGGGCGCCGAGAAATAGTGGTGGTTTGCGGTTTGGAAATGGGTGGAGATAGCACCTCGCATCAATCCAAGATAGGTACCTGGGTGTCCGTAAAAAGAGGGGAGATATGCAGGCCAGAGCGTCAGTTGTCCATAGAAAAGCAGCGGTTGTGCACTGAGGGAGGACTCGTAGCGTTGCCCATGCCCCACAGCGATGGTATCCTTCCCAAACGTGGCCCAAGCCTGGGTCTGAGTTAAGAAGTTAAGGGCCGAGGGATGAAAACGACAGAGTTGAGGCAGTGTTAACGGGTGTAAGAGCGTCACGAAAGTGGTGGGGTATTTTGGCCGCGGTGATTTTGAGTGCGAGCTTGTTGGGATGCCGACAGCTTGCTCCGATCGTTACGGAAGGTGACTCCGAAGCTGGCGATTCCCCGAAGCGTGTTGAATTTATGATAGACCGGATAGCATACGTGACCTCCGCAGGAGACCTATTCAGCATCGATCCTGATGGAGGGAACCTGATCAACTTGACCGGTGGCGCCCACGTGGAGGGCGGGCCCCAGGGCCGAGTGATGGCCCAACCGGTAGATTTTGACAACTTCTATTACTGGCCCACCTGGTCGCCCGACGGAACGAAGCTGGCAGCCTCCCGGGTGGAGACCGCTGGCGCGGGGCCTGTGGTTACTGTTGAAGTGATGGATCCTACCGGTGGCGGGAGCCGGACGGTCTACCGGAATGAGATCCCTTCTTTGGTGGCGCAGGGCGCGCCGCATTATCTGTACTGGTCGCCGGATAGCAATCAGCTGGGATTTTTAGCCGCTACGCCCCAGGCATTCACCCTTTTGGTGGTGGACACCCAGGACGCGGGATCGGCTACGGCGGTGCAAACGGGCGCGCCTTTGTATTTCCATTGGGGCGCTGGTGGAGAGAAATTACTGCTCCATACAGGAGATGCCCTCAAGCTGGCAGATAAACCATTTGATACCGGGTCCGACGATTTGGCCGACGTGGGACAGGGGTTTCGCGTCCCAGCCCTATCTCCCGATGGGGCCCAAATGGCATATAGCGCTTTCTCTGGCGAAAACATGGCATTGTTCGTAGCGGAAACTGGGAGGGTGGATTCAGCCAGGTCTATTCTAGAGGTTGGCCCACCGGCCGCCTTCGCGTGGTCGCCGGACGGAAAGAGCCTGGCCGTGTTGGATAAACAGAATCCCAGTTCGCCGGTGTCTGACCGGTTACGGGTGGTTTCGGCTGATGGAGGCAAGGTTCAAACCGTAGTGGAAGAAGCCGTGGTTGCCTTTTTCTGGTCACCGAAAGGAGACAAGATAGCCTGGGTCAGTTTGCAGCCGGAACAACGGTCCTTCCAGTGGAAGGTCGCGGCGGTGGATGGATCGGAAGTGAAGGAGTTGTTGACCTACCAGCCGTCATCGGACGGGCTCACCATGTTGACCTTTTTCGACCAATACGCTTACTCTCACTCTCCTTGGTCTCCAGACGGCACCAGGCTGGTGGTCGCCGGGACCCAGACGGAAACGTTCGCCAGGCGGAATGGCGACACGCCCACTGGGGATAGGGTATATATCTTGGACGCCGAGGGCGGGGGGGCACCCAAGGAGTTGGCCCAGGGGATTCTGGCGTTCTGGTCCTGGAATTGAAGCGGGCCCAATGGTTTGGGGCCTAATGGTTTGGGGAAGGTCTATGCCACGGCTGCATTTCATCTATTTGATGGTTATCATCATGGCTATGGTTTCTGCCGCCGGTTGCGCAACCATAGTCCCACCAGACACGCCGGCCGCGCCGGCCACACCAACCCCCACCAACACACCGGAGCCTCCCCTCGATGCCGTGGCGGTCCTGGAACGGGCGGCCAACCGCGTGATCGACCTGCGGACCGCCACATTCGTCCTGGACCACCGGAAAGGGAGCACAACCCTGTTTCCAGGGGTGGAGATGACCAGGGTCTCGGGCGCGGTAGAATTTCCGGACAAGTACCGGTTGGTGGTTGAAGCCCGGTCTACGACCCCTCAAGCATATATCGAGGTCGCCGTGGTGAGTGTTGGCGGTGTGGTGCAGATGACCGATTTCTTCACCGGCCGGTGGCAGGAGGTACCGCAATCGGTCTTGCCGGTGGACTTCTCCCAGTTGGCAGTCTCCCTGGCTGAGATCATTCAGGCCGTGATATCGGATGAGGCGGTTGGGCCGAAGTTGGTTGGGACCGAAACCGTGGCCGGGGTGGAAACCCAGCACATCAGTGGATCGATCAAATCCCAAGAATTGGCGGGACTAGTGCCTGGGGCCGGAGATGGATTTGACGTAACGGTGGACGTCTGGGTCGAAATGCCGGAGGGACAGGTGCATCAGGTGCTGATAACGGGCCGGGTGTTAGCCACCGACGTCCCCGACGCCGAACGGTTGCTGACCCTGGCGGATTTTGACCTTCCCGTCACGATAGACCTGCCCGAGTAAGGCGTACGAGCAGGGTGTAGCGGTATGATGCCCGTCGCCACCGGTTCAGGTTCTTTCGAGTCCAGGTCTTCCCGCGGCCGCGCCCCAATGGTTCTTTCCATCGTGGCTTTGGGGGTCTTCATCACCGCATTGGACCAGACGGTGGTGGTCACAGCCCTCCCCAGCGTCATGGTTGACCTGAAAATACCTTTTGCCCGGTTGGACCAGGTCACGTGGGTCGTCACCGCCTATTTGTTGGGCTATACGGTGGCCATGCCATTGATCGGGCGTTTGGCCGATGTATATGGGTACAGCCTGGTTTACCGGGTTGCGCTGGTGATCTTTTGCATCGGCAGCGCCCTGGTGGCGGTGGCAACCAGTCTGGAATGGATGGTGGCGGCCCGGGTATTGCAGGCAGTGGGCGGCGGCGCTACGGTGCCCATAGGGATGGCCATCGCCGCCGGCGCGTTGCCTCCCCACCGCCGGGGATGGGCCTTGGGAGTGGTTGGCGCGGCAGCCGAGGCCGGGTCCATGCTGGGACCGGCCTACGGTGGTGCCATCGTGGAGTTCTGGAGCTGGCGGGGCATATTCTGGTTGAACCTGCCCCAGAGCGCCGTGGTTTTCCTTGCTCTGGGTTGGTTGCCGGCACGTGCCGGACGAGCTTCGGGCCAGGGAAACACCGGGGCAAAGGCCAAAGTCGATTACGTGGGCGGTGCGTTGCTCATTGCAACGTTAACGGTGCTTTCCCTGGGTTTGTCCCAGGGGAGCTTATTCGCTATATCGTCCCCAGTGCCGTTCGCTATTTTGTTGCTTGGGTTGGGCTTGGCTGGGGTCCTGGTGGCGGTGGAGCGGCGCCGGAAACAGCCTCTGTTGCCTCCGGCCCTCTTCCGGTCCCGCGCGTTCATCGCCGCCAACGGCGCCCAGCTGTTGGTGGGCGTCTCCCTGATCATCGCCATGGTCACGATTCCCTTGATGGCCGGCACGGTGATGGGTAAAACGCCCATCGTGGGCGCGTTTTGGCTGCTCCGGTTGACCGGGGCGATTCCCGCCGGGGCCATCATCGGAGGGCTGGTTCTACGCAGGGTTGGGACCCGCCGGGTAACGGTGTCCGGGTTGTGCCTGGTGGCGGTGGGTCTATGGTTGGTCAGCGGCTGGGACCTGGGCGTCAAAGACCCGGAATTGACCTGGAATTTGGCCCTGGCGGGGTTTGGCTTCGGTTTGGTCATCGCGCCTTTGATGGCCAAAGCGTTGGAATCGGCTTCCGAAGACTACCGGAGCACGGCTGCGGCGTTGGTGGTGGTTTCCCGGATGCTGGG
>JADFPM010000198.1 GCA_022562335.1 Chloroflexota bacterium | reverse complement strand
GACTACGGGCGATGTCAACGGCGCACGGGACGGTGAGATTCGGATTTGGAGTAAGGGTAAGAAGAGTGAAGGTGAGTGGGGACCTCTCCTTGGAGAGACACACGACCTGCTCCTACGCCTCTCCCAAGGTCTGCCCGACGGGGACCCTGTGCTGCGCGCACGGCGTTCCCGAGGCGGTGTTCATGAGCCCTTGGGCGAAGACGGCATTCGGAGCTGGGTTGAAGACCTTTGCCGCCGCGCGGGAATCAGGGCCTACAAGCCCCATGACTTGCGGCGCACCTTCGGAACCTTAGTCGCTAGGGCCTCGGGAGACTTTCACCTGGTGGAACGGCTGCTTAGGCACGGGAAACCGGTTGTTACCGACCGCTACATCCAGTGGGACCTGCCGCCCCTGCTGGAGCGATATTCCCCCGTCCACCTGGCCCGCGGTACCGGGCAGGATGCCAACCTTTCCGGCCTAGATGGCGGGGGAATATCTAGTGCCCCTATCCCAGCTGGTCCAAAGCCTGCCGGGAGAGCATCATCTTTACCGGGCTGATGGGCCTGAAGGTCCGGGAGACGCGGACGTCGCCGGCCAGGCTCAGCAGTGTGTAGGCGTCGTAGGGTTCCATTCCCTTTTCTTTCACCAGGAAATCCACCATGTCCCGCACGGCCTGCCTCATGGCGGGGCCCAGGTCCTCACCATGGGAGAGGACCACGAAATGGTCTGGGGTCAACGCCCGTGGCCCTTTTATATCCATTCCCTTCTCCACGGTGACGCGGATGTGCGTGTCGGCGGAACACTCGGCGCCGGTGCCGGCCACGGCACCGTCTCCAACCACCGCGTGGCAGTCGCCCAGGGCCAGCATGCCTCCGGGGACAAACACCGGCAGGTAGATGACGCTGCCCGCCGTCAGCTCTTTCATGTCTATGTCGCCGCCGTAGGGTCCGCTGTCGCTGGCGGTGCTCTGGGGGTAGGTGGGCGTGGTGGCCACCAGTCCCATGGAAGGGCTAAGGGGCAAGCGGGTGCCGCTGGGCAGCACGGCATAGCCGTCCTCCAGCGATATTATCGTGGGATACCCCTGGTTGAACTCCTCGTCCAAAAAGCCCCGGCCGGGCATCACCATGTGGGCCGCCACTTCCTTGGGGGTGATGGAGATGAATTCCACCTTGAGCGCGTCCCCCGGCTCGGCCCCGTTGACGTAGATCGGCCCGGTGGCCGGTCCCTTCAGGGACCTTTCCCCCAGCACCGCCGGGTCCCGCTCGCCTTCAAAGGCGTCCCAGGTCTCCACCATCAGGTCGTCGCCCGAATCGATGACGATGGCGGGAGACGCTTCCGGCTCCAGCATGTAAATGTGGTTGTCCCTGCTTATCTTTTTCATTTTCAGCAACGATCTCCTCAGGCGATATTGTCGACCGCGACTCGTTGGAATTTCACGCCTCCCACCGGGTCCAGGTCCACCACCGTCACCCCCACCTCGCCGCTGCGGCCCACCGGTTCCAGCGGAGAGCCGGAATAGGCGGCAACCACGTCCCCTTGAGACGCGTCGAAGTGGCGGTCCCAATGGCCCAGGGCCAGGTAATCGCAGGTCGCGCCGGCCACCTCTTCGGGATAGATGGGCGAGGAACGCACGTCGATGTCGCCTTCCACGTGGAAGTGGCCGTGGGCCATGGCCACCAGCCATCTTCCGGAATTTTTCGGCGGCATCCCTTCCAACGGGCGAAACTGGGGGGTGTGGGACAGCATGGCCCGCCCCCAAAGGTCCAGTGTCAGGTCTTTCAGGGTGATGGCTTCGCCGTCGTTTTGGGAGATTATGTGGAGATTGGCCGGCTTGTTGCGAAAGGGCGCCCGGTCATATAGCGAGTTGGCATCCAACAGATCGTGGTTGCCCGGCAGCACCACCGCCGGGACCTCCAGCCGGGCCATCTGGGCCAGGAAATACTCCAGCACGTCGTCGGAGATACGGTCGTTATCGAAAACGTCGCCGACCATCAGCAGAACGTCGCCGCCCAGCCTGGCCACCGAGCCCACCACCGACTCCAGCGCCTTGGCAGAGCGGGGGTGCCCGGCCAGGTCGCCCAGATGGGTATCCGAGGTGTGTATCAGTCTCACTTTTTTACGGGATGGCAAGGGCCTCTCCTGAAACGTATTAAGAACGCGGGGCACGCGGCTCATCCACCGATGACGCCCTTCTTTCGCAACGCCGATATCTGGCCGGCGTCGTAGCCCGATTCGGCCAGGATGTCGTCGTTATCCTGTCCCAGGTCCGGCGGGGTGCGGCGAATGGTGGGAGGCGTCTTGGTCAGCTTCAACGGAGAAGCCGGCACCCGCAGGTCGGGCACCTTGGGATGGGGCATGTCGGCGATCATATTGCGGGCCGCCACCTGGGGGTCGTTGACCACGTCGGAGACCCGGTTGATGGGGCCGCAGGGCACCCCGGCTTTGGAGATCAGCTCCACCCAGTGGGCCACCGTCTCTTTTACGAATATCCCGTTGAATATCTCGACGCATTCGGACCGGTGCTCCACCCGGTCGGTGTTGGTCTTGAACCGGGGGTCTTCCGCCAGTTCTGGCCGGCCGATGCCCTGGCACATCCGCTGGTACAGGCCGTCGTTTCCGCAGGCCAGGATGAAGAATCCGTCGGAGGCGGTGAAACTCTGGTAGGGCACCAGGCTGGGGTGCCCCGACCCCAACCGTTTGGGCTCCACGCCGGTGCTCATGTAGCCCGTTGCGTGGTAGCTCATGGTGGCCACCTGGCCGTCCAGCAGTGAGGTGTCGATCCACTGGCCCTCGCCGGTCTTTTCCTTGTGCCGCAGGGCCGTCAGGATGCACCCATAGGCCATCATCCCGGTGAACAGGTCCACCAACGAGAAACCGACCCGCATGGGGGCGCCGTCGGGGTCGCCGGTGAGGTTCATCAACCCGCTGTACGCCTGGATGATCAGGTCGTAACCCGGCATATCGGCCATGGGCCCGGTGCGCCCATAACCCGAGATGGAACAGTAGACTATCCCCGGGTTGACCTCACGCACGGCATCGTAACCCAATCCCATACGGTCCAACGCTCCGGCCCGGAAGCTTTCGATCATCACGTCGGACTTGGCGGCCAGGCCCAGCACTATCTCTGTCGCTTCCTTCTCCTTCAGGTTGAGGCTGAGGCTGCGTTTGTTGCGGTTGAAGGTCAAAAATTGGGTGCCTTCGCCGTTCCAGAAGGGTGTCCAGGACCGGGTCTCGTCGCCCCGGTTGGGCTCCTCTATCTTGATCACGTCGGCGCCCATGTCGCCCAACATCATGGTGCAAAAGGGACCGGCCAGCGTCCTGGTCAGGTCCACAACCTTGATATCTTCCAATGCCGAAGCCATATCCACCTCTGCAACCTGCGGGATTTCGCCCCCCTCGGGGAGATTTCGTGCCTGAATTTGCCAGTGGGATTATAGCACGCTAACATCCGCCGGGCAGGCCGGCCAGCAGTGGGGCGGCGCCGATGCCAAAATAAGGGTGGAGAAAATGACGGCGGACCAAAACCAGCATGGGGTGGCAGTGGTGGTGCTGGGCGGCATAAACATGGACCTGGTAAGCATGGTCCCGCGGTTTCCGCAGGCGGGTGAATCCGTGGTGGGCAGCCGCTTTTTGACCTATCCCGGCGGCAAGGGGGCCAACCAGGCGGTGGCCGCCGCCCGCATGGGCGCCCGGACGGCCATGGTGGGCCGGGTGGGCGACGACATGTTCGGGCCCCAGTTGGTGGCTGCCCTGGAAGCCATCGGCATCGACGTGTCCGGCATAGGCGTCACCCCAGGCGTAAGCTCGGGCATCGCCGTCATCGACATCGACGAGTCCGCCCAGAACCGCATCATCCAGATATTGGGCGCCAACGACACCTGCGGCCCCGACGAAGCCCGAGCCGTGACCCGCTCGCTGGTCCGGGCGTCGACGGTGCTTTTGCAACTGGAAGTGTCTCCGGAACTGTCTATGCAGGTGGCCAGCGATGCCGCTTCCCAGGGCAAAAAGGTGGTGCTGGACCCAGGCCCGGTCAGACCCGAACCCTTGGCGGAAGAATTCTTCCGATATTGCGATGTGATCACGCCCAACGAGACCGAAGCGCAAGCATTGGTGGGGTTCCCGGTGGTGGACCCTGCCTCGGCGGAGCGGGCGGCCCGATGGCTGGTCGGCCGGGGCGTCGAGTTGGCGGTGGTCAAGCTGGGGGCCCAGGGCGCCTACTACGCCACATCCGCCGGAGGAGACCACGTTCCACCTTTTCAAGTCGATGCCGTGGACTCGGTGGCAGCGGGAGACGCCTTCAACGGAGCCCTGGCCGTCGCGCTAGCGGAAGGGCAGGACATCCCCCAAGCCGTGCGGACGGCCTCGGCCGCGGGGGCCCTGGCGGTGACCAAGTCCGGCGCGCAAGATTCCATGCCCACCCGTGAAGAGGTGGAGGCGTTACTGCGGGACCAGCCAGGGGCCTGATTCGGCGTCAATCTGACGCCGGTGAATTCGATCTCGACCGCGGTCAAACTCCCTGCCAACGGAGGAGAGAACAAGTCCCTTCCCCCTTCACGGGGAAGGTTAGGGGGGCGAACCCGCAGCCATCACATTCACGCTGACGCGGCGCCAGGCTGATATTCTCACGTTCGCCGGCGCTTTATAAAATTCACCACTGGAACCGCCAAGCAGCCGGCCAGCATCACCAGGATCAACAGGGACACTGCCCACCACCGACACGTCTCGCCCATCACCGGCTGAATGCAGGCACTTGGTGCGGCTGAACGGCGCGGCCGCATCGTCGAACCGGCAACCAAAACAATTCGAAAGGAGCAGAGATGCAAACCATGACAAAACAAGCCATTCTGGCCGGACTTATCCTGGTGTCCACTTGCGGAATCGCGTCTGCAGGTGGATGGACCTATTACCGAGACCTCTATAACGACGGCAAGGATGTCGGCTGGAACGGAGGCAGCTGGTCAACGTATTGGAAACTCAAGCAACGCATCCGGAGCGTATGTGCCGACCGTACGAAAGTCACGCGTATCAAGCACATCCCATCCGGAAAGGAATTTTATTACAAATGAGGTGTCGGAATTACCGGACGAGTCGGGAAGTCGAAGGACGTCACGCCTAAAAAGAAAACACAACAGAAGTGTCAACCCAAATGGAAAGCATAT
>JADFPM010000197.1 GCA_022562335.1 Chloroflexota bacterium | reverse complement strand
CCGGTCCCCGGTGAGGATGACCGTTTCGACTCCCTGTTCTTCGGCCCGGCGGGACAGGGTGCCGATCAGATCGTCCCCCTCGTAGCCATCGAGCTCGAACACCGGCACACCGAAGGCCGTCATCAACTGCTTGACCCGGTCGAACTGATGGCGAAGCTCCACGGGCGTAGGCGGCCGCTGGGCCTTGTAGTCCTGGAACCGCAGGTGCCGGAATGTCGGCGCGCGGGTGTCGAAGGCGATGGCGCAATAGGTGGGTTTCCAGTCGTTCAACGCCTTCAAAAACACGTTGGTAAAACCCAATACCCCGGTGACATCCTCGCCCGTGGCCGAGACAGTGAGGTTACCCTGCGCCGAGATGGCGTGGAACGAGCGGTGCACCATGGCATGCCCGTCCATCAGCATCAGCAGCGGCGTTCCCGCCACTGACTGTTTTTCGCCCTTTTCGTCTAATCGCTCCGTTTCTTCAGCGCCAAATAGAGGCAGCGTCGTGTCCTTGGCTTGTGCCATAACAACACCTCACCGGTCATGAACCGGGCTACGATAACGGCTACTATGATCGATTAGCAGGTCTCTGGCAGCATTATACAACAGGCGTGGGCAGCCATCAGACCGCGGGCTTCAGCGGGTACGCTTCAGGCCTGTTTCCCAGCGGCGATGCACCGTGCCGATGTGAACACGGCGGCGGGTCTGGCCATGCTACAATGGGCTCTAGTTATCACCGGCCTGAGGGCCGGCTGGGGCCGACACGGATGCCGATAAACGATTACCGATGCGCCGATTGCCAGGCGGTTTCCACCCTGCTGACCTACAGCTATTCCAAACCGCCCTCTTGCAGCAAATGCGGCGGAGGAAAACTGGACCGGTTGGTTTCCCGGTTTGCCTTCCACCAGTCCTGGGGCTCCAGTCTGAACTGGACGCCCAGCGGCGAGACGCTGAGGGACGTTGACGAAGACGACCCCAAAAGCATCCACAAGTTCATGGGCGAGATAAAAAAAGAGATGGGTGGCCAGGTCACCCCGGACTTTGAGGACATGCGCCGAGAGGTATCCGACGGCTCGTGATATCGGGCCGCGAGGATACTGGATGCCCCGGAAGACGATCGAAGCCGCCAGGGACGGACCGGCGCCAAAGGGCTTGATTTTATGACCACCGGTGACATCCTCGTCGATTCGACCCACGATTCCCTGCTGCGTTGCGTGCAGGCGGTGGCCCAGGATTGCCCCACCTTTTCCGACCACTCCCAGGACCTGCACCGGCTCCGCAACCTGGTGATGGTCCTCCAATCCACCTCATCGTCTCCAGCGGGCCCTCGCGAGAGGGAGCTGACCTTGGAGCACACGCTGGCCCTGGTATCCAACGCCCGGCACATATTGGATGGCCTGCGCCTTTCGGGGACCGCCAACCCGGTGGGCGGTGAATTGGACCAGGCGCTGTCGGAAACGTTGGCTGGACTATCGGCCAGGATCGGCCAGGAGATGCGGATGCGGCAGGCCGAACGGGTGCGGGGCCTGTACGTGATCATCGACCCCCAGGTCACCGGCGGGCGCGAACCCCTGGAGATCGCCAATGCCGCCGTCCGCGGCGGGGCCAAGATGCTGCAGTTGAGGGATAAACTCCGGGACAAGGGGCAACAGTTGCCGCTGGCCCAGGCTTTGAAGGAACTGTGCCTGGCCAACGACGTCATGCTGATAATCAACGACCACGTGGACCTGGCGGCGGCGGTGGACTCCGACGGCGTGCACGTGGGCCAAACCGACCTGCCGGTGGCCGAAGCCCGCCGCGTGCTGGCGCCCCACCAGGTCCTGGGCCGCTCCAACCGCGACATCGATCTGATAATAGAATCGCAGGAGATGGGCGCCGATCACGTCGCCTTTGGCGCCATCTATACCACCACCACCAAAGTGGCGCCAGCCGGTGGCCGCAGGGGTCCTCAGGGCATTGAGCCGTTGATACGGGCCAGGGAAGCCGCCAAGGTCCCCTTGGTCGCCATCGGCGGAATCAACGCCGAAAACGTGGCCCCGGTGGTCGAAGCGGGGGCCGACGCCATCTGTGTCACCGCCGCCGTAGCATCTGCGCCCGAGCCGGAAGCGGCCGCCCAACAGATGGTGGAGATCATCCGCCAAGCCGGAGGCAAGGTTTAATGCCCTCCCGTTACAGTGACGACCTGGCGGAGATATGCGAGGATGCCGTTCAACACCTGGGGCTCCGCAATCAAGCCAGAGAGCAAGCCTTGCCGGCATCCCGGGAGGTCATCCGGTTTTCGGCCAACGCCATCCGGGCGGTCCACCGGGGTGAATTTGAAGAGGCCCGCCAACTGTTGGACCGGGCGGCCCAAAGGCTGAAGGATACCGAGGCGATCAGGGAAGAAAACCCGGAGATATATTTCGCCGGATTCATGATCGACGCGCGCAAAGAGTACACCGAAGCTCACGTGACCCTGGCGGTGCTCTCCGGACAGAAGTTGCCCAAACCTCAGGACCTGGGCGTCGAACCATCCGCCTTCCTCAACGGGATGGCCGAGGTCATCGGCGAGGTGCGGCGCTACATCCTGGATTCCCTGCGGCGCGACTCCTTTGACGGTTGCCAGGAGTTCATGGACGTGATGGACGAGATCTACAGTATCCTGGTGACGGTGGACTTCCCCGAGGCGGTGACCGGTGGCCTGCGCCACAGCACCGACCAGATGCGCGGCGTGTTGGAACGCACCCGGGGCGACCTGACCATGGCCCTGAGGCAGCACAAGTTGGAAGCCCAACTGGCCCAGTGGGAACGCCGCCAGTCGGGTTCAAGCGGCTAAACAGGCCCAGCGAACCCTCTTCATTCCACATATATCGGATCCAGTTTCACCCGCCTCGCAGTTAGGAGCCGAACCATGCCGAGCGTACGCGTAACTTTCCTGGGCACCGGCGCGGGAGCGTCGATATACCGGGCCCACACCGCCATCACCCTGGACGCACCCGACGGGACGCGGGTATTGCTGGACGCAAGTTCGGGCAACTCGGTCCTGCGCAACGCGACTTTGGTGGGCATGGAGCCCCAGGACTTTAGCCACCTGCTCTTGAGCCACGATCACGCGGACCATATGTCTGGATTGCCATTGATCCAGCTGGTGCATAGCCGGGCCAATCCCAATGGGAACCCACTTCAGATCCACAGCAGCCCCAAAGCGCTGGAAAGTGTCCAATTGCTTTGCCAAGCAACCTCTCCCAACCTGACCCTGGACCATGAGGGCGCCCGCAACTTCCGCGGACGCCAGGTCTTGCGATGGCATCCCATCGACGGGGGCCAGAGCACCACCCTAGGGCCCAGCACCACCGCCACCTGCTTCCCGGTGGACCACATAGACCAAGCCATGGGCTGGCGGGTGGATTGCGGCGGCGTCAGTGTGGTATTTTCCGGCGACACCAAGTTCAGCCCCAGTTTGGTAGACGCGGCCCGGGGCGCCCGGCTCTTGATTCACGAGGCCTACAGCACCGAAGCCGACCGGGAGGGTGCGGACCAGGTCGCCCATTCCACCGCGTCCGACGCCGGGCGAGCCGCCGCGTTGGCCGGTGTGGAGGAGCTGATCCTCACCCACATCGCCAATCCGTTCCATTTTGACCCTCAACCGCTGGTTGACGAGGCACGGCAGTACTTCGAGGGCCCGGTCTCCGTGGCCCACGACCTGTATCAAGTCACCGTCGACACGCCTTAACGCCGCTGACCGGCTCCGGAAAAATCGCTTCCATGGCAACAAACACGGCTATAAACACGCTGATCTTCGATTTCGACGGGGTCGTGATAGACACGGAAACTCCGGATTTTGAAACTTGGCGTGATGTTTTTCAGGCCCATGGGGCGAACCTGGACCTGGCCTGGTGGTCCCAATTCATCGGCAGCAGTGCCGCCAACGTGGACATTACCCAGGAACTTGAGAAATTGGCCGGCCGGCGCGTGGACCGGGAGCAAATCCGGGAGACCAGGCGGCGGCGGTATCTGGAAATCGTGGCGGCCAGCCCAATACTGCCCGGCGTCATGGACTATATCTCTCAGGCTAAGCAAATAGGCCTGAAACTGGGCTTAGCCTCCAGCTCAAACCGGGCCTGGGTGGAAGGCCACTTGACGTCCCGGGGACTGATCTGCCACTTCGACTCCATCTCGGTGTCTGAAGACGTGTCCCAGGTAAAGCCGGACCCTGAATTGTACCTTCTGACGGCGTCCCGGTTGGGAACGCGCCCGGAAAACGCCCTGGCGATAGAGGACTCGGCCAACGGAGTGACGGCGGCCAAGAGGGCGGGCATGTTCTGCGTGGCCGTCCCCAACTCGGTCACCAAGGATTTGTCCTTTGACCACGCCGACCTGCGTTTGAATTCTCTGGCGGATATGACGCTGGCGTCCCTGATCGCCACCGTCAGCGGTTAGGACGGGCCACCCACACTAACGATCAGATCGTTCGCCTCACACCTCAAGCAACCAACGCCGGTTTCTTCTTTTGCGTGCTGTCTCGTACGCTGTTCATGTTTGCGTTATTCAGAGTCTCTGCCCTATACCACGACAAATTGCCCCATCATGCCAGCGTCTTCATGTTCCAAAATATGGCAGTGGAACATGTACGGTTTAACCGGGTCGGCGAAGTCGCTAAAATGGGTGATGACTCTAACCGTTTCGCGCGGCATGACCAACACGGTGTCTTTCCAGCCCGCTTCATTCTCAGGTGGCGGCGACCCATCTCGTGTCAGAATCAGGAATTGGATGTCATGAACATGAAACGGATGAGGTAGGTCTGAATGGTTGGTGACTTCCCAAATTTCAGTATCGTTAAGTTTGATGATCTCATCGATCCGATTCATATCCATACTCTTTCCATTGATCTTCATTTTCCCAGAAAAACCCATTTCTAGCACGAAAGGCCGGGTCCTGGCGGCCTGTACTTCTTGAAGGCGATTGATCGAGGCCAGGGAGGCGGGCAGAGCAGTCTTGGGGTTGGCAGATGCCGCCTTAACATCAATGGTCATGATGTCAAAAGTTGAATCATCAAGAGCATTGGAATTCCAAATCGGGTTGATGTTTTCCAGCTCCGATGAATAGCTCACCAGCCGTACCTGACTATTTTCCTCGCCGTTAAAATCGACTAATATCTCCGCTCGCTCGCCAGTAGATA
>JADFPM010000196.1 GCA_022562335.1 Chloroflexota bacterium | reverse complement strand
ATCGCCGCTGCAAGCAGCAAGGATAGCAACGAGTCCGACGACAACCATCGCCAAAACCGCAGAACGTTTGGACATCCGGGTTAATCCTCTCCGTGCGCCTGCCAGCACTCAAAGCCTCCGCGGTAAATTGTCTTGGTCTTGGCATCGGTTCAGAGCGGCCAGGGGCGGGTACTTTCGGCCTCTCAGGTTGCAGCGGGTGGGCCATCCCCAAATCCCATGTTATCACCAGATTGTTGTGAAAATCTCCGGAGGAAGATTGCGTTAGGCGGTGCTCCTCGAATTATGAGTGACGGTCAGAGCCATCATTGCTATCATAATGTCATGAGTCGCACCACTATTACTATTTCCGAGGAGTTGCTGCAGCAATTGCGGGTAATCGCGATGGAACAGCGCACTCCCATCGCCGCTCTAGTACGTGAGGCCCTGGAAGAGAAGATCAAGAGTTATCGTCCACGACCGAGAAGCCTGGGTATCGGGGCGTCCGGTCACACAGACACCGCCCGGCGAGCTGCCGAAGAGCGGGCCGAGCCGCGTCCATGGCGCTGATCTTGGACACGGGGCCGTTGTACGCCTCACTAGATCGGAGTGATGCCGATCACGTTTCCTGCCGCCGGCTCATCGAAGAGGCCGGCGAGCCCTTGGTGATCCCTGCGCCGGTACTGGTGGAGGTGGACTACTGGGTACACGCCCGTCTAAACCCCGGAGTATTCGCCGCCCTTCTCGACGACATCATTTTCGGAGCCTACATGGTCGAGGATATACGCCCGGAAGATTACCGGCGAATTCGAGAACTATGTGACCGGTATGCCGACTCCGATGTGGGGTTTGTGGACGCCGCCGTCCTAGCAGTCACCGAAAGGCTCGATGAACCCAAGCTAGCCACCCTGGACCACCGCCACTTCCGTGCTCTCCGGCCCCGTCATACCGACGCGCTCCTGCTATTGCCGGAAGATCTGACATGACGGCCAGCATCCGGCCAGCGCTGTAAGGCAGCCCCAGGACTCCTTGGACAACTCGCTGCTCCAACCCCTTGCCCAAGCATGCGCCGAAGAGGGCCGCTACGAGTTCATGCTGACCATCAACCCCCTCCGGGTGGTCGGCGGCACCGGCTCGCCGGTGAACCCGGTGGCGCTGTTTTAGTGAGACATCTTTGGCAAGCTGGGAACTATCGTTGGCCAGCATAACCGGCCCAGTTGCTTTCCTTGGCTAGGGCATCCATGTGATCAATGGAGCAGGTTGATGAACTCCGCTCTCGTAATGTCGGCGTCGTGGATGAGGGCCCGCAGTAGCCCTCGGCCCAACTCGCGGTGTCTCGGGACCGAAAGCCGCCGTCCGTTGGGATGAAGCAGAATCATATGGCTTCCTTCGGTGTGGTCCCAAATGAATCCAGCCCTAGACATTGCTCTCACGAATTCGTCTCCCGAAATCATCGGCAAACGAGCCACTAGAGGACAACCTCCACCACTTCCCAATGGGCCTCCGGGAGAGTTTCCCCGTGCTTTCGCATACTGGCTAAGTATCCCCTGATCGCTTGGGCAATGTTGTTAAGGGCTTCGTCCCGCGTTCGTCCCTGACTGTGGCAACCAGGCAATGCTGGACAACTCGACACATAAAACCCATCTTCATCGCTGTCCAATGTAACGGCGAATTGCTTTACATTCATGCTCTCTTGCTGGTTAACCGCGGCTGGAGACGATGGGAACGAAGGCCTCACATGACGCCGCGGCGGTGGAGGACCGAATTCTTCCACGCTGAATCCTAATTTTCTAAGGATCCGCTGGGCATACTGAGCCGTAAATTCAGAGTTGCTCCGGTCGATTGCCCTAGCGAGAAGTTGCTTGATCGGGTACCGGCGACCCTCCAGGCTGACAAAAAATTTATGCCGTCTGTCAATCAACTCTGGAGCTTTACCCTCCACAGCTTTGATAACCTTTTCCTTGGTTATATCGTGATCTTCTCCAAAAATAGTGAACCGCATAAAATATATCCTCCTAGTTAGGATATAACATTCTACCATTGATACAGTATCTATAACAACCTGATCTAACGAAAAACGGCAGAGACTTTTAAAGTCTCTGCCGTATAACCCGTATCTTGGGGGGTCTGGATAGAGCCGGTTCTCCGCTCTCGTTCTTACCAGAACTCCCTTCTAACCGTCGCCGCTGGGTTGGGGGACCGGCTCCCTGCTGGGCCCCTGCCTGACCCCATGAGACGTTTTCGTGAATATGGCGACGAACGCGCCCGCTGCCATGATCCACACCACCACCAGGGCGGAATACTGAAAACCTTGCCTATAGGCGGCCTGGGCTTCAAACACGGGCATCACGTTGATCGCCACCGGCAACGCCAATCCCAACACGGTTGCGCTGATAGTGGTTCCAATGGTGTGGCCCATCTGCCGGGTGGTTTCCAACATGCCAGACGCGAAGGTCCGGCTCTCTTCCAGGGCGTTCATCACCACGGCGTTGTTGGCGGTGCTGAACAGGTTGAAGCCGATGCCCGCCGGCAGCAACATGATGGGAAGCACCCAAAACGGGACATCTCCCGCCAAGAACCCCACCATCAGGAATGCTATCGCGATCAGGGCCAGCGAGGCGGGCCGGAACCATCGCGGGTTGTACCGGTCGTACATCCAGCCACCCAATGTAGGCAAGAAAAGCCCCAAGAATTGATTCGGGAATAATACCACGGTGACCATCAGCGGTATCTGGCCTAGCCCGTCTTCCACCATGATGGGGATCAAGGTCGTCACCGCCAGCATGGAAAGATGGGCGGTGGTGTTGGTGAATAGGGCCATGGAAAAATATTTATGCTTGAAATACCGAAGGTCTAAAAACGGCTCGCGGCTGCGTTGTTGCACCACGATGAACAACGCCAGCAGAGCCAGGAAAAGCAGATTCATGGGAATGTGGTAGCTGAGCGCCTCAGGGGAAACGAACGATTCGGCCCCTTCATGGATGTGCAACCCGGAAAGAATGAATGTCCCAAGGGTGACCGCCATCAGGGCGGCGCCCATGTAGTTGATATTGATCTTGGACGCGTTGGCCGCCGCCTGCTGGACCTGGTATTTCAACAGGGGATAGCTATACCTGATGGCCAGGAGCCCGATGGGCAGGGAGGTGAGGAAAACCAAACGCCAACTGACGAACTGCAAAAAGAGCCCGAATGCCACCAGGCCGATCAAACCGCCCAAGCGGGCCGCCACCGCGGGAACGGAAAAAGCGCGTCCCCTTTCGGTATTATCGAACACCATTGCCAATATCGCGTTGGAATTCGCCGTGATCAGCGCCCCGCCTATGCCGACCAAGCCACTCCAAAAGATCAGTTGGTTCAAGGTGGAGGAGGTGGAGGCCAGGGTGCTGCCCAGACAAAGGATCACCGCGCCAAGCAGATACATCCGGGCGTGCCCGTACTTTTCTCCCAACCGCGCCGCCAGGAAAACCGTGCTCCCCAGCACCAGCAGCCGGACGATCACCAGCCACGCTGCCTGGGCCACGTCGACGTCAAAATAGCGGGCCACCGAGGGAATCGTCAACGCGATGGGGATGCTGGATAGCTGGACCAGAAGCTGGGTGAAAGCGAGGGCTACCATCGTCTCCCGGCGCTGCTTGTCCGTTCCCAATTCCCGGAACGTGCTCACCACGTTCAGCCGCCGGACCATGGTGCCCAGTAAAGCCAAGCCAACTCCAAGAGCGTTAACCACGGTGAGCGGCGAGGTGCCCGCCTAGCATCAACCGTGACGGATTTCGTCAGTTATCAGCTGCGAGTCTAGGCCCAAGCACCACGGCTGTCAAACCGCATCATGGCGGACCTGTATGCACCATTTGATGAACGCACGCTGGATTAGGTGCCGGTGCCCTCCGTCGAATCACGCTGGTGAACCTGGCCGTCCCGTTTAAACGAGGTTCCCCTGAGAACCTATAGCCGTCCAACCAGGAACCGAAACAAAAAAGGCGGCGGGAATGCTTCCGCCGCCTTTCCTAACCCTTTGCCGGAGGCCGCCGCGCTTTCCAAATCAATCAGCCGGTATAGCACAATATACCCACGGCTCATCGCCCACCGTCCTGGTGCTATGACCCTGGCCGTCGAGGTCCGTGGCGAATATCACGTCGCCGGGACCAAATGTTAGTTTCGTCCCGTCTCCTATCTCCACATCTACCTGAACGGATAGGGTGATCACGTACTGCCGGCGCGACTCATTGTGCAAATCATAAAAATAGCCTGGGTCGCGGCTGCGAAAATTGATCGGCCCTTTGGCCGGGTCGATCTGCCAATCGGTCCGCCATGTCTCCGGGTCCACGTGCTCAAAGTGGGACTTCCCATCGTCACCAGGGTAAATATTGACAATCATAGCCGCGCCCAACCTCCGGAGTTACTTTCTACCTAAAACCACTGCCAGTTTCTAGTCTTATCGCGCTCTGTCCGGCGGATCCTAATCCCACCAACAAACGGTCGGATGAAGAGACCAAATCCGGATTATCCTCTGCGATTAAAAGGAAGGTGGCTGTGGCGGAACCAAGGTGAACCACCGTTCGAAGTCAGTTATCTGACTTTGCTCGCCCTCTGCGGTCAAGCGGCCAGTGGCTTTGGCCGATTCTAGGGAAATGCGCCCCCACATAAGGAGCACGAAAGTGCTTGTGTCAGAACTGATGGAGAAGCTGGCTGGCGCCTCTTCTGCCGTTTCTAGACGAGCCTTGTTGTCCTCAACTATTACGTCCAAGTTCTTGGCGCCCGCACCGGTCAATTCAAAACGAAAGCGGATAGGTCCAGGCGAAGTGGGGTTGGTTGGGAAAGGGGTAGACCAGGGCGGACGATTGCCTAGGTTGCCCCGAATCCTCTCCAACATGGTGGGTATACTGTTCTCCGACAGGAGGGGTGAAGGCTCGAGAGTGGACCGAATGTCCCACTCGTGAACGGCCAGTTCGATGGTTATCGTCGCGAGGAAACTCTCTACCGAACGTATCCTGTTTTGGTGATAACAGTGCTTGTCCCAATCTTCTGGACCGATCCCTTTCAGCATCTCAATGAGCCAATCGTACCGCTCGTTAAAAGCCGGGAGCAAATTTTTTCCCAGGCTCCGCCGGCGTTCGATGGCAGCCTGCCCGTACACCTCCGCGCCGTGAAACCCGCCCAGTTTACCAGGGGTTTCCGGGAACCCCTCGGTGGGTGACAGG
>JADFPM010000195.1 GCA_022562335.1 Chloroflexota bacterium | reverse complement strand
TATCTCCTCCTTTAAAGGAGGTATCTCCGCGTTCATGCGCGACTCATAGAACGCGCGTATCCCCGCCACCTCCTGTTTGATCAGTTCCAGGTCTTGTGCTCCGATTGCCATGCTTGCCTCCCATATCCGATTCTCGAATGTTTCCGCCAACTGGATAAAACCTTTGAGCCGCCGTCAATTCCCGGTCTCTTGTAAAAAAGCTCGATTAACGCCACACCCCGGCGGGTGTGGCTCCTCATCTGGGGTGAACCATCGGCGCTCTGGCGTCCCTCAGGGCCGATAGCACCTGGTCCACCTCCAACCGACTGGACCCTCCGGATGGGCTGAAACCGCCGGGGCTGAATCCTTGGGGCAGCGTCAATTGCACCTCATCCACCATCTCGGCAAGCTCCCCAAGCAGCTTGGCCAGGTCGTCCACCTGGGCCGAAATCTGGGGCCAAACGGCTTCCAGGGCTGTATTTCCGGCGATGATTGGGTCTGAACCCTCCAGGGAACCCCGGCGGGCTTCGATCCCGGACCATGGCCCCCTTTGGTCTTCAAACCCGCCCAAGTATTCCCTCAGCCGGGGAGCATGTTCCAGGGCCCGGCGCAGCGCGTTGCGGTTGGCCGGAACGGGCACCGCGCTGGCCTCCAACAGTTCCTGTTCCAGAAAGCGGATGCCCAAAAACGCCCCGGTCTTTTCGTGGCGGCGCTCTTCGTATTTGATGGGCTTGAATCCCACCGAAACGCCCCTCTGGTAGCCGGTCTCGTAAAGGCCTGCCACCTCTTGGGCAAACTCCGTGGGGGCAAACTGGATCTTTGCCATCAAGCGGTGGGGCTCCTTCCAAATATCGACCGCCTTGCCGATGACCGGGCGGGCGTAATCGTGGGCCCAAAGGAAAACCGGGTTCTTTCGATACGCATCCAGGTTCCATCCATCGGCAGCGATGACGTCGCCATGGCGGTCCACTTCATCGGTGGAAATCACAAACGCCATCGGTTCGTCTGGCTTCTGACCATCGTCCGAACCCACGGCATCACCGGGGTATGCGCTCCACTTGCGCAGCACCGGCGCATCGCCGATACCTCGGCGGTGGGCATCCAGCGCCTCCAACAGGCGTTCCCGCTGCCATTGGTCGTGCTGTTGTTGAGTCAAGATCTCATCCCCTGTTCCCGATTCGATCCCCATGCCTGAATCAAAAAGGGACGGACCTCTGTCAGGGTCCGTCCCTTTTGCGCCACCCGGCTCGCCGGGCCTCGATTTGTTATTTACGAGGTTAGAGACCGGATTCCCGGAGTGTCAATCAATGGCTGACACCCGTTCAAGTTTGCCGGGAGACGTCCGGCGGAAGATCGCGGGTCAGGCTTCCCCGAACGTTGACTTTGATTGACCGGCTATGGTACTTTTATTACACGAATTCGGTTGTGCCACCATCGCTACTTGGCCAACTTTCAAGGAGCGTTTACATATGGAAGTCACTACACTAGCGGTCGAGAAACTCAAGGAAGTCATGGAAGAGCAGGGAGAGGAACAGGGCGCCCTCCGGGTCATTGCCATGCCCTCGGAGAGCGGCGGCGTGCAATACATGCTGACCATGGAGAAGGAGAGCCAGGCCGACGACACGACACTGGAAGTCGAAGGCGTCAAGTTCCTCATGGATTCAGACAGCGCACCATTCCTTGAAGAAGCCACCATCGACTACGTCGAGAACCTGGGAGGCCAGGTTGGCTTTGTCATCAACAACCCGATGTACGCCAGCGCCGGTGGTTGCGGCAGCGGCGGCGGCGGTTGTGGATGTGGCAGCGGCGGAGGCGGAGGCGGATGTGGCTGCGGCAGCGGTCATTAAACCCCACTTCTGACGAAACTTGAATCCGGGCCTCACTAAAACGAGGCCCGGTTTTTTTATCCTCATAACCCCTGCATGGTCCCCGCCGTTTTCTTGACGAACCGGACGGCCCGGAAGATAATCCGGCATTGGCTCGCCAGTCAACGAATACCTCGGCACATGTGATCGCAGCCCTGGCATCGACCGGAGGCACAAGCCCAACCCCCATGGCTGACCAAAAGAATACCCAACCGGCCAGGCCCGTCCACGGCGGCATAAAACCCTCCGACCTACGGGCTCTGGGCCTCCGTCCCGAAGATGTGTTGGACTTTAGCGCCAGCATCAGCCCCATCGGACCCCCTCAGGGGATATGGCAGGCCATGAAGGGGGTTGAACTTGCCGCCTACCCCGACCCCGATAGCCTGGAACTTAAAGAGGCTTTGGCCGGACACCTTTCCCGCCAAACCAACTCGTCACAGACCGTAAGCCCAGAACAGCTACTGGTCGGCAACGGGTCCACTGAGATCATTCACCTCCTTACCCGGGCCTATTTCCCAACCTCATACGGAATAACCGGCGGACAAACCGGCGGTTCCGCTCTGATACTGACGCCGACCTATGGGGAATATCAGGGCGCCTGCTCGTTGCAGGGAGCCGCCGTTTCCACCTTGGACGCCGGACCTCCTCCCGATTTTCTCTGGGACCTCGACCTGGCCGCCCGGCTCATAGAGTCCCATACGCCCCGGCTGGTTTTTGTTTGCAATCCAAATAACCCCACCGGCTCTTACCTGGAACAAGCGGACATCGATAAGTTGGCCGGCGCCGCCCAACGCGGGGGCGCTCTCCTGGTGTTGGACGAAGCCTACATTTCCTTTGTGGAGCAGCCGTGGGATAGCCTGGCCATGTTGGAACGGGACAACGTGGTCATCCTGCGGTCCATGACCAAGGATTACGCGCTGACCGGCCTGCGGGTCGGGTACTGCATGGCTGCGGAGCCGGTGATCTCCCGGTTGGCCGCATACCAACCCGATTGGAGCGTCAACGGCCTGGCCCAGGCGGGGGCGCTGGCCGCCCTGGCGGATTCGGATTACCTGGCCAGGTCCCGGTCCGAGGTGGCCCGCTCCAAAGGATTCTTGGTCCAACGTCTCAACGCTTTGGAGTTCCCGGTTCCCCCATCCGCCGCCAACTTCCTTTTGGTGCAGGTAGGAGACGCCCCTTCGTGGCGCGACAAGCTGGCCCGAAAGGGTATGATCGTTCGAGATTGCACCTCCTTCGGCCTCCCCCAATACATCAGGATCGGCATCCGTTCCCTGCCCGATTGCCAACGGTTGATTCAGGTGATGGAGGCGTTGGCGTGATATTTCGACGCCGGGCGAAAGGTTCGAAATAGCGCAAAGAATCGGGCCTGGATCTGCCTCGCCGCCGCCATTCATCGGCTTGCCCAATGCCGGACGCCCGGTTAGAATGGACGCCATCCAGTTAGATTTTTTGGCAGATGGAGAGTAACCATGGCCACCAGCAAAACAGCCGCTCGTAGCAGTTTTAACGAGACTTTCGGCGACCCCAAAGAGACCACGGCCAACAAGGTCAAAGCCCGGTTGACACCCTACGTTCAAGAATTCATCAAGCTTTCTCCCTTCGCCGTCATGGCCAGCGCCGACGCCGACGGGAATTGCGACGCTTCTCCCAAAGGGGGCAAGCCTGGGTTCGTGACCATATTGGACGAGCACCACTTGCTGTTCCCCGACGTGGCCGGCAATAAGCTGTTCCAGTCTTACCAGAACCTGGAGGCCAATCCCTCGATCGGTCTCATCTTCATGATCCCCGGCATCAATGCGACCGTCAGGGTCAACGGCAAAGCCACCATCGTAAACAAAGAGGAATTGGACCGGCGCAACATCCAGGTTGCCCTCCACAATCCCGACGACCGGTCCCACCACCTTCAAGGGGTCCTGATAGAGGTCGAAGAGGCCTACGGACACTGCCCCCGGGCCTTCACGTTCTCCAAGCTATGGGACACCGAAGAGATCGCCGCCAACCAGAACCGGGAAATGCCCGACCGCGCGACGGATGTTTAGGCCCAAGTTTAGCTGACCGCCATACCCCTTCCGTCCCCGGCCGTTAACTCGTCCAGCCGCCGTCATGGCGTTCCCAGTTATGACTGCCAGATCTATCCGCGCGGCTCGGCGGGCCATCAATACGGTCGCCGTTCGGGGATTACCCATCTGGCACCGGGAAACGGCCCAACCCCAGGATATTAGTAAACGCCGCCCGATTGCTCCGGCAATGGGCGGCAGAGGAAAACTGAGTATGGTTTCTATTTCCTTCGAAAAACACACTCTTTCCAATGGCTTGGACGTCATCCTTCATCAAGACCATGCGATACCTTTGGTGGCTGTGAACGTGTGGTACCACGTGGGGTCGAAGGATGAAGAGGTGGGCCGCACCGGCTTTGCTCATCTTTTTGAGCACGTGATGTTCGAAGGATCCAAACACCACAACAGCAGCCATTTCGAGCCTTTACAAAAGGCCGGGGCCAACCTCAACGGCTCCACCACCCAGGACCGCACCAATTATTGGGAAGACGTGCCGTCCAACTATTTGGAGCTTGCCCTGTGGTTGGAGGCCGACCGCATGGGATTCTTGCTGGACGCCCTGGACCAGCAGCGGTTCGACATTCAACGGGACGTGGTCAAAAACGAGCGCCGTCAGACCTATGAGAACCGTCCCTACGGAATGGCTTCGTGGCACATCCAAGAAGCTCTTTTCCCATCGCCCCATCCCTACAATTGGATGACCATCGGTTCCCAGGAGGACCTGGACGCCGCCAGCTTGGACGACATCAAAGACTTCTTTCGTAGATTCTACGCGCCCTCCAACGGCAGTTTGGCCATCGCCGGGGATTTCGACCGGGACCAGACGTTGGAGATGGTGGACCGTTACTTTGGCGATCTTCCTCCGGGACCGCCCTTGTCCCGCAAGGGCCGCCACGATTCGTCATTGTCCGGCCGGGTAGAACTGGAAATGCGGGACAAAGTCTCCCTTCCCCGGCTTTACATCGCCTGGCCGACACCCCCAGACCTGGACCCCGACGACGCCCCGCTGGACGTTTTGCAGGCCGTCTTATCCGACGGTATCAGTTCCCGCCTCCACCGCTCCCTGGTCTATGAAAAGCAAATAGCCCAGAGCGTGGGCATCCGCTACTATCCGTCGGAGATCGCCGGGCAGTTCATGGTGGTGGCCACCGCGGCCGAGGGTCACTCGCTGGCCGAGGTTGAGGCTGCCATCGACGAAGAGATGGAAAAGGCGCGGCAGGCGCCCCCGTCCCCGGAGGAGATGCAGCGGGTGAAGAACCGGGTGGAAGCCAGCCACTACCGCCAATTGACTCGAAT
>JADFPM010000194.1 GCA_022562335.1 Chloroflexota bacterium | reverse complement strand
CTGTGCGAAGCCGGGTTGCTTCCCGGCGCGCTGCTACGTAACCATCACCTGGAATACCGGTGTCAGTGGACCAATCTGCGCACCGAGCGAGTGGACACGCCCTTTTCCCTCCGTTGCAGCCCCGGCCAGGTCTTACAGGTGCCCGTTTCCCACGGCGAGGGCAATTACTTCGCCGACGAGGCTACCCTGGACCGCCTGGAGCAAGATGGCCGGGTCCTATTCCGGTACTGCGACCCCCAAGGAGAAGCCACGGAACCGGCCAACCCCAACGGCTCGGCCCGCAACATCGCCGGCATCACCAACGAAGCCGGAAACGTCCTGGGCATGATGCCCCACCCCGAGCGCAGTTGCGAGGCCCTGCTGGGCAGCGAGGACGGCAACCTCATATTCCAGTCGATAATCGATAGCTGCGCAGGCCGGTAGCCAGCTTAATGTTGGCCGTCGGCCTCTCTCTGTTGGCCGGGCTGGGTTTTGCCAGCACCTCCATTTTCGCCCGGGTGGGCATGCAGGGCGTCAAACCCTTGCCTGCCACCTTCATCTCGGTGGTTGTTAGCTTTCTTCCCGCGATACTTTTAGCACTACTATTCGCATTGCCCGATATCAGGGCGCTGCCGCCGGTGGCCTACCTTTGGTTGCTGGGATTGGGAGCGCTGAATTTCCTGGGCGGACGCACCCAGATATTCCTGGCCATCAACCTGGTGGGCGCCGCCCGGTCCAGCGTGATCGGGGGCGCTTCCGTCGTTTTTTCCATCATTTTCGCGGTGACCCTGGCCGGGGAACGGCTCCACGGTATGCTGCTGGTGGGAATCGTGGCCGTGGTGATCGGCCTTGTGTTGGCCACTAAGGAATCGGTCCAAGAAGGATGGAGCCGGGATAGGAAGTCCCTGCTGGGATATCTGCTGGCCCTGGGCGCCGCGGCATCCTACGGCGGGGCCAACGTGATGGCCAAACACCTGACCCTGGTCTACGGGTCGCCCCTGGTGATCACGGCATTCAGCCTTCTGTTCGGCATTTTGCTTTTGGCGCCCTTCGCCGGGACCCAGGCGGTCCAAAGCCTAAAAACGGCGGGTGGAGACCTGAAGTTTGCCGGTTTTGCCAGCCTATCGGGCCTGGCGTCGGCCGTGGCGATCATCTCGTTGTACTACGCCCTCCAGCGGGCCGACGTGGTGCTTGTTTCCCCGATAACCTCAACTAATCCGCTTATGACCATCTTCATGGCCCGTATGTTCCTCTCCCAGATGGAAAAAGTCACCTGGCAGGTGGTGGCGGGCGCCTGCCTGGCGGTATTGGGCATCGTGCTGGTGGTATTCGGCAGCACCCTCTAAAACAGGCCCCAGGCCCCATGTCTCATACCCCCGGCCCACTGCCTGCGGCTTTGTGGCATAATGGCACGACATCCCGCAGGCGCACCTTGCCCGGCCGCGGGGCACAATACCAGGAGGGGAGAGCGATGCCAGGAAAGGTAGTGACCAAAAAGATCAACCACGTCACCACCATGGTGAAAGACACGGCGCGGGCCATGAAGTTTTATAATGACCTGGTGGGTATCAAGCAGATCCAAAGCCAGGTGGATAACCCGGCGATCACCTGGCTGCAGTTGGAAAGCGGCATCATGGTCCACCTGATCGAGACTCCCGATGCCCCGGCAAAGCCTTCCAATATCCACCACGCCTTCGAGGTGGAGGATTTTGAGGGGACCAAGGAGATCCTCAAAGAGAACGGCTTCAACATCGACCGGGAAGGCGTTCGCTACGACGGCCAGTGCTACTTGTTCATCAACGACCCCGACGGCAACAGTGTGGAATTTTGCACCGCCTCAGGATACGCGCCGGCGCCCCCCAGACCCACTTCGTAGGGGCGATGATGTCGGGGAGGCGGGCTTACCGGCTAGCAATTATCTCACCAGATGGTTCGACAAGCCTGTCCTGATCCTTCGGCGGAAGGACCAAGGGCTCACCACGAACGGAGAGGGTCCCTTCTTCCCGTTCGTCCTGAGCCTGTCGAAGGATGGTCCTTTTTGGATAGACGGTTTTGAGATATATTCTTAAACACTGCGGATTTCCTAGCTGATGGCCAGTGATCACCGTGAATATCCTTCCTGACACGCGACCTAAACCCCAGAGAAACATATTTTTCGTCGGCTTTATGGCCACGGGAAAGACCGAAGTTGGCCGGTTGGTGGCCCAGCGCATCGGCTGGCCGATGGTGGATGCCGACGACCAGGTTGAAAGCCGGGCGGGAAAAAGCATCGAAGAGATCTTCCAGGAAGGTGGGGAAGACGCTTTTCGAGCCTTGGAGCGGGACGTCATTCGCGAATTATGCTCCGGAACGGGCCGGGTGGTCGCGGCCGGTGGTGGGGCGTTCATCGATCCGGAAAACCGGGACCGGATGCTGGCCAACGGTTTGGTGATCTGCCTGAGCGCTAGTCCAGAGACTATCTACCGCCGGATCAACGGCCCCGGCACGCCCACCGCGGTGGGCGCGGCTAGTGGAAACCCCGAGCCGGGCCAGCCATTGCGCCCCCTGCTGGCCGGGGGTGACCAGTTGCAGCGGATCAAGGCGTTGATGATCCAACGGGCCGATGCCTACTCCCTGGCCCATCACACCATTCACACCGATGATCTGACCATTGCGCAGGCCGCACAACGCGCTTTGGACATCTGTCTCCCCGAGATAGGAGACACGGGAGGAACCCTAATGGCTGACCCTCAACCCGCTGACCCGGATCTACCTGACCCGGACCTGGCCGCCGTGGTGCACCATTCCGGCGGCAGCTACCCGGTGGTGGCGGGCTGGGGCATCATGGACCGGTTGGGGGAGAGGCTGAAGAGCATGGGGGTTAAAAGCCCGGCCTATATCATCACGGACAGCAACGTGATGAACCCCTACGGGCGAAGGGTACAGAAGACCCTGGAAAAAAGCGGCATATCCGCCCATTGTTTCGTCATACCCGCGGGAGAGACCAGTAAAAGCTTCCAACTGGCCCAGGCCATCTACGACTGGCTGGTGGGACTCAAGGCCGAGCGCGGGCAGACCATCATCGCGGTGGGAGGCGGCGTCCCAGGAGACCTGGCGGGGTTCGTCGCGGCCACCTTCCTCCGGGGAGTCCCATTCATCCAGGTGCCCACCAGCATGGCGGCCATGGCCGACGCTTCCATCGGGGGCAAAACAGCGGTCAACCTGCCCCAGGCCAAGAACATGGTGGGGGCTTTCTACCAACCCCAGGGCGTTTTTGCCGACGTTCAGGTCCTATCCACCTTGGGCAAACGGGAGCTGGCGGAAGGATGGGCCGAGGCCATCAAAGAGGGATTCATCCTCGACGCAAGCCTGGTGGACGTTTTCGAGGAGCATGCCGAGGCCCTGATGCGGTTGGAACCCGAGATATCGACCCAGGTCATCCGCCGCAGCATGGCCATAAAGGCCGGCGTGGTGAGCCAGGACGAGCGGGAGACCCTGGGTGTGCGGATCCTGCTGAACTACGGGCACACCATCGGCCACGCCCTGGAGGCGTCCACCGAGTACGGGCGGTTCTTGCACGGAGAAGGTGTGGCCATCGGCATGATGGGCGCGGCCCGGATCGCTTACGGAATGGGGATGATCTCTCAGGAGATCGTTGACCAACAAGAGCGCCTGCTGAAACGGTTCGACCTGCCGGTCACCGCCCCCGGCGTGCCCTTTGATGGTATTTTGCAGGCCATGTCCCTGGACAAAAAGACCGAGGGCGGCGTCAACCGTTGGGTGTTGCTGGAAGCGGTGGGCAGAGCGGTGGTGCGCCGGGACGTTCCCCGGGACCTGGTGGAGGAGACCGTGCGGGACCTGGTCAAGTAGCCGCGCGAATCCCCAAAGCGGTCAACCCCGGGCTCCCTAAGCCTTCGACTCCTCGGGTTTCTTCAGCTTGGCCATTATCAACAATCCCGCGATCACCAAGCATATGACTCCCGCTACACCGAGCAACAGGAAAGAAGCGGCGGTCGAAAGGTATGCTAGGCCGGCGTTGTATTCGGCCACCTGCTTCAGGGCCATGGCGGCGCTCCCGCTCAGAATGGTTATGCCGAACAGCACCCGGATCCTGCCCGCATCAACGAATCTGGTGGCGGTGGTGCCCAGTTGGGAACCGGCCGAGGCGGCGCACAGCATTATGAATACCATCAGCGGGTCTACGTGGTTGGACAGGGAGTAAAGGAATGTGCCCACCGAACCGGTGACGATTATCTGGAACAGGTCGGTCCCGATGGCGATGGTGGTGGGTATCCCCAGTCCGTAGATCAGGATCGGCATCAGGATGAACCCGCCGCCGGCGCCCAACAGTCCGGCCAGGAAGCCCACCAAGAGCCCAACCGCGATAGGAATGAACACGGACATGCTCTCGATCCCTGATACCGGGAAGGACATGTAGGTCGAAACCCGTCCCAATCCTGGAATCCCCAGGGAGTGGGGCGGTATCCTGAAGCTCCGGACCCGCCGGGCCATAGAGGCGGTGGAAATCTGATCACCCCCGCCGCCGGTTTGCCTGCGGGTCCGCCAGTAGTCGTACACGATAAATGTTCCCAGGGCGGCCAGAAACACCACGTAGGTGGAGCGGATGACCGGCCCGGCCAGACCCGCCGCTTCCAGGGCGGAGTTCAGCCTTTCCGCCGCGTACAGCGCCGGGATCGTCCCGCTGACCATGACGATCCCCAGTTTGAAGTCCACGTTCCCCAGATGACGGTGCTTCAATGTGTTGATGATGGACGAGCCCATTATCAAGGTGAGGCCGGTGCCCACGGCGAAGATTGGAGGGACGCCGAAGATCAGCAACCCTCCAGTGATCAAAAAGCCGCCGCCGACCCCAAAAAATCCGCTGAGGGTGCCCAAGATCAGTCCCAGTAACAACAACAGGGCCGGGTTTACGAATACCTCGGCGTTGGGGAAATACATGTCTATGTACCGCGCTCCCCCGTGTTCTTGTCTGGACTGTTGCCGGAGTTGATCCGGTAAATGGTTAGACGCAGCACCACCTCCCAGAACCCATAGAGAACCAGGCTGGTGATAGATACCATGGCCATGATCAACAGCGCCCAGACAAAAGGGTTTCCGGCGCTGGTGGCCCTGAGAAATTCGGTCAGCGATTCATACATTTCGCATCCGCATCCAGTTTCCGGTGAAAGGGAAGTGGATTGGTTAGAATCGGACCGCCTTGGAGCGGTCTCG
>JADFPM010000193.1 GCA_022562335.1 Chloroflexota bacterium | reverse complement strand
CGGACAACCCGTTCCCAACTCCGCCGAGATCAACTATGCCGGAATGGCCAAGGAAGCCGGTTACGCTTCGACCTACCACTTCGACAACCTGGAAGAGTTCGCCGACAGCATCGAAGCCATCATGAAAGCCACGGGTCCCGTATTCGTGTCTATGAAGATGGTGCCCGAGGTCGAGAACGAGCCCATCGGCATGCGGCAACGGCGGCCCCAACGCTCCCGGCCGGAGACCATAGCCGCCCTGCGCAAAGAACTCAAGATCGCTTAACATCCCACCAGGGCTACAATGGGGTTGTAATGGCGGATAGGTCCGCCGCCGGCAGCGCCGGCGCTCTCGAAATCGCTCAGGGGCTGGATTGGGTGAATGCCCACCAGCCCCTGACTTTGGCCTAACTTGCCGGCAAGGGTCACGAGTTGGGGCGCCTGGTAATCAACTAGGTGAATATAGCAGTTGCCCGGGCCTACTCTTCCGCCGGACCCCTGTTGACTATGAAGAACCGGTCCAGATGAGACAGGTCTTGTTCCACCGACGTTTCCGCCTCAGGGAAGTATTTGTCCGCCAGTTCACGCGCCGCCGGCACCTGGTCCGGGTCCAGTTCCAAAAGGATCATCCCCGTCTCTTTCAAGTGCTTTCCCGCTTGGGAAAACAGCCTGCTGATGACCTCCATACCATCCTCACCGCCGTCCAACGCCGCCTTGGGCTCCCTTTGGACCTCCGGCTGCAGCGTGGGTATCCGCTGGGAAGGGATATAGGGCAGGTTGGCGACGATCAGGTCCAACATCACCGGTGGCTCAGCCGAATCGGTAAGCTGGTTTAACGCTTCCAAAAGATCACCGTAGCATAAGGTGATCCGGTCTGCCACGTTGTGGGATTGGACGTTGTAGGCGGCTACTTTCAATGCCGCCTCGGAATTGTCTAAGGCGTAAATGTGCGCCGCGGGCAGATGGATGGCCAGGTTGATGGCTATTGCGCCGGCGCCGGTGCCCACGTCGGCAATGACCAGTTGGGGCGTCTCCATGCCCATGAGGGCCATGAAGAGGGCGTGTTCCACCATGGCCTCGGTTTCGGGCCGGGGTATCAAGACATCGGGAGTAACCGCGATGTTGATGCCGTAAAATTCTTTGTAGCCAAAGATATAGGCCAGGGGTTCCCGTTGGCGCCGGCGGTCCACGATCCCCGAGATGTCCTTCTCTTGCTGGGGTGTTATCTCTCGTTCCTGCTGGACGAATATCTCGTGGCGAGGCATTCGCAGCACATTCATCACCACCACCTCGGCCTCTAAACGGGCGTCGGGGATGTCTAATGACTCAAGGGATCTGTGTGTCTGCTGGAGGACTTCTCGAAGGATAGGCATTTACAGTGAACGCCCCAGAGTTTAAGTTTAGGGCGCCACGCCTTCGGCCAGCGCCTGCTCCTCTTCCCACGAGGTCAGGGCGTCGATGATCTCGTCCAGGTAACCGTCCATGATCTTGGGCATGCCGTGGAAGCTGGCATTGATGCGGTGGTCGGTGATCCGGTCCTGGGGGTAATTGTAGGTGCGGATCTTTTCCGAGCGTTCGGCGGTGCCGACTTGCGCCCGGCGGGTTTCAGACATTTCCGCGGTCTTACGCACCTCTTCCGCCTCGTAGAGACGGGCGCGGAGCATGGCCATGGCCTTTTGCTTGTTCTTATATTGGGACCGTTCGTCTTGGCACACCACCGTCAGTCCGGACGGTTCGTGGACGATACGGATGGCGGTGGCGACTTTATTGACGTTTTGGCCCCCATGGCCCCCGGCATGGAACACATCTATGCGCAGGTCTTCGGCATTGATCTTGATGTCGACCTCGTCGGCCACGGGCAGGACAGCCACGGTGGCGGTCGAGGTATGGATGCGGCCCTGGGTTTCAGTATCGGGGACGCGCTGCACCCTGTGGACGCCGCGCTCGAACTTCAGACGGCTGAACGCCCCCTTGCCCTGAACCTCAAACACGATCTTATTGAACCCGCCCAGGGTGGATGGGCTGGTGTCCATCACGTCGATCTTCCAATGGTGGATCTGGGCGTAACGGCTGTAGGCCCGGTACAGGTCGCTGGCGAAAAGGCTGGCCTCATCGCCCCCGGTGCCAGACCTGATCTCCACGATGACGTCCCGTTCGTCGTTGGGGTTCGCAGGTATCAGCGCCATCCGGAGAGATTGGCCCAGCTGATCCAGGGCTGCTTCCACCCCTTCCATTTCTTCCCGGGCCATTTCGGTCAATTCACGATCGGACCCTTCTTGGATGATGGAGGACAGGTCATCCTTGTCATGGGTCAATTTGGTATGCTGGCGGGAGATTCCGACCAACTGCTCTAAAGAAGCGCGCTCTTTTGCCAGCTCTTGGACCTTTTCAAAGTCGGTGGCAATTTCGGGCGTGGCCATAGACGCTTCGATCTCTTCGTAGCGTTTGATGACCGGCTCAAGTTTTTCAAAAATCGAGGCCATTGTGCCGCCTACACCGCGTTTAACCAAAAGCCGGGGAGATTTTGCCGGATTATGGTCAATCGGTTTCCAGTTTACCTCAAGCCGAAGGGGCAAACAAGACTAATTACGTAACCCGAGGGTGATTTTCACCTATTATGGCTTGTCTCCCCAATGGACGGCCACCGAGCCGAATCCCATGACCCGGTAACCAACCTGCGCCAACCCCGCATCGTTGAACATATCCGCCAACGCGCCGGCCTCGACAAACCGGTCCACCGATTGGGGTAGATAGGTGTAGGCCGCCCGGTCTCCGGCCACCACGCTTCCCATCAAGGGCACCACGTGGTGGAAATACCAACGTAGCACACCTGAAAGGCCTCCCCTGGCCATTGGTGTCAATTCCAGTACGGCGACCCTGCCACCGGGCCGCACCACCCGGACCATCTCCTGAAGGGCTTTTTGGATACCGCCGGCACCGGGCATGTTGCGCAAGCTAAACCCGGCGGTGCAACAGGCGAAAGACGCGTCGGGAAACGGCAGGTCCAAGGCGTCGCCCAGCATACAAGTAACGTTTTCAGACAGGCCCGCCGCCGCGGATTTAGACCTGGCTTTTGCAATCATCCCAGGTAAAAGGTCCAGCACCACCGTATGCTTTATGCCGGGGCGGCGAGCCAAGGCCATGCCCAGATCACCCGTTCCCCCGGCCACGTCCAGGGCCTTGCCGCTCAGCCCTTGGGTGGCCAATCGCACCGTGCGGGCCTTCCAGATCCTGTGGAGGCCCCCGGTCATCAGATCGTTCATCAGATCGTAGCGGCCGGTGATGCGCGAAAAGAGACCTGCCACATACTCTTGTTTGGCCTCTCCGCCTGTATCAACCACCTATGTAGACCGCCATAGCCCTGCGCCCAGACCGGGGATAACGGCAGACCATGGCTACCCCTCGCCGCCGTATTGAAGATCGGCGGGTAGGGCGTCGTCCAGGCCCAGGGCCACCATGATCCGGCTCACGGTGAATCGGACGATGTCGTCTATCCCCTGGGGCTTCAGGTAGAACGCGGGCTCCGGCGGAGCGATCACAACGCCCATGCGGCTCAGGGTGAGCATGTTTTTCAAATGTATGCTGTGCAGAGGTGTTTCCCTGGGGACCATCACCAGGCGGCGGTTCTCTTTCAAGCACACGTCGGCCGCCCGCAAAAGCAGGTTGCCCGAAAGCCCATTGGCAATGGACGCGATACTGTTCATGCTGGCGGGCACCACCACCATCCCGGCGGTGGGGTAGGTGCCGCTGGCTATGGGCGCCCGCATATCGTTGACCGCATAGTGGGTGAAATGGGGGCTTTCCTGCCACTCCACCAGGCATTCGTTGAAAGACGCCTCCATCTCCTCTTGCCACACCAGCCTGGCGCTGTTGGAACAGACCACCACGGTGGGCACGTCCCGGCGCAGGAGTTCATCGATGGCGCCTTGGGCCAGCACGGACCCGCTGGCGCCGGAAATTCCCACGATCACCGGTTTCATGGCAGGCGGTTCGCCGCGTTGGAGAGAGAGTAGATCATCTGAAGGCTATAGAGTGTCGCCATCGCTATTCAGTCCCGTTAATAAACGATATCCAAGACGGTGAAGGCCAGCACCACCAGCGATATGACGCTGTTGTACCGGAAGAAGGGTGACGTCAGCTTCGACAGATTGGTGGGCGTCACCAGGCTATTTTCGTATATCAATAACGCCACCGCAAGGGCTAATCCGATGAAGTAGAAAATCCCCAAATCCATCCAAAGCCCCAGGGCCAATAACGAAGCCGCCGAGGCCGTGTGCATGATCTTGGCGGTTATCAGGGCGGCGCCCACGCCGAAACGTCCGGCGATGGATTTGACTCCGTAGCCCCGGTCGAACTCCACGTCGGCGCACCCGTATATGACGTCAAAACCTCCCGCCCAGGCCGCCACCGCCAGCGAGAGCAACATGGGTTGAGGGTCCAGCCGCCCGGTCACGCCTATCCAGGCAGCCGTGGGTGCGATGGCCAGCGCCCAACCCAGCACGAAGTGGCAGCCCCAGGTGAAATACTTGGCGTATGAATAGAGCACCACATAGATCGCTGCCACGGGGGCCAGGATCAGGGCCAGCGGGTTTAGCTGGGCCGCCGCCAGGAAAAGCACGGCCGTGGCAACCGCCATCATCAATATCACTTCAAAGGGCCGGATCAGCCCCAGGGGAAGATGCCGGTTGGCCGTACGAGGGTTGACGGCGTCTTCCTTCCGATGGACGAACCGGTTGGCCGCCATGCCCAATGTGCGCGCGCCGGCCATGGCCACGTTGATCCAAATGAAGTCATGCCAACCGGGCCAGCCGCCGGCGGCAAGCAACATGCCCATGTAGGCGAAGGGCAGCGCAAACAGGGCTTCATGGATGCGCACGAAGCCCAGGTACATGGGGATTCTTCCGGCAATGAGCCTGACAGGGCGGTGTGCTGGGTGGGTGTTGAGCATGAGTCTATCTACTTGAGTTTATCGGGCCGTCAAAGCCGTACTCACTCCATCTGGCATCCACCTGGTCTTTGACCTGGTGATCCATGACGATCTCCGGGGGCCACTCCCGGCTGCGGCCTTCCTCGATCATCTTTTCCGTGGCGTCGATACCCATCTTGCTGCCGAACTTGGGCGTCGGCGTGGCGATGTCCAGATCGTCCAACGGGCCGGTGGCGAAAAACACGTCGCGGGAAGGGTCGATATTGTTGGCCACCCGCCAGGCCACTTCCGATAGGTTGTTGACGTCGACGAAAT
>JADFPM010000010.1 GCA_022562335.1 Chloroflexota bacterium | reverse complement strand
AGGGTCGGCTTCTGGCTCAATATTGTTTCATAGTGGCCGGCCACCTGGCGTCCCGGGACCGGCTGAAACTGGTCGAGAATATACTCGTAAACTGGACGGGAAGAAAAGGGGAAAATAAGCCAAGAAAGGGTTATTCACCGGAGCAGATCATGCAGGAGGTGCAAGTACTGACAGTTCAATAGTCGGAACCATCATCCCACTACTCAACCCGCGCCTAATTTATAGACTAAATTAGCACTAGGTGCCGAGGTATCATTGTCACTCTTATTCCCTCGCAGCCAGCGGAGCGTCTAACTCTCGGATTCACAGTGTGCCCACTTGTTCAAGGCTGAGATGGGAAGGATATACTCAGAGGATGAAGTCCGTTACATGGTTGGAATGATGGCCCAGGCACATTCCGCCCGCATTAAAATGCTGCTGCCGCTTTCCGCTGCATTCATATTGGCCCGGGTGGTTTCGCTGATGCTGGGGCCTTTGCTGGTAGACCTGGCCCGCGAGTTCGACACCTCGGTGGCAGTCACCGGCCAGTTAGCCGCTGCGACGTTCATTGCATGGGGCATCGTAGCCCCGCTGGTGGGTCCGGTGTCCGATACTTACGGCCGTCGCGTCGTGGCCCTGTCAGGCATACTGCTGATGGCCGTGGGGCTGCTGGGTTCTGCCCTGGCCTGGGACTTCCCGTCACTACTGGTGTTTCGTATTGTGAGCGGCGCTGGAGCGGCGATGATTCCCCCAAACAGCATGGCAGCGATCGCTGACCATTTCCCTCCGGAGCAAAGGGGCAAGGCGGTGGGCTGGCTGTTTAGCTCAAGCTGGATTGGCGTCGTGGTGGGAGTGCCTCTGGTGGCCCTAGCGGCCGGGCTGGGCGGCTGGCAGGTTCCATTCTATGGGGTAGGCGGGCTATCCCTGTTGGTTTGGGTCCTGCTGTGGAAGTGGCTTCCGCGAACGCCGAGGCAGCCGGGGGCTTCGCTGGCCTTCTTAAACCGCTATAGGGAGGCTGGCAGCAAGGAATCATGGTACGTTCTGGGGGCCAACATGCTCCAACAAACGGCCTTCTTCGGCCTGGCCAGCTACTTGCCAGCATACCTGATCCAGACTTACGGCCTGAGCGTAGAAGAGACGGCTCTTCCGCTGGCAGTGATGGGCGCCGGGGCTTTGGCCGGTAGCATGGCTGGCGGCTTCGTTGCCGGGCGGCCGCAGCGGCTGGCCTTCACCTCCCTAATCCTAATTAGTTGCGGCGTGGGCTCTGGGGTAGTATTCAACCTTGTCCTTTCCCAGTGGACAACCGTTGGGATTGCTGTAGCAGTTACAACCTTTTTGGCACTGCCTCTCCCTGTCCTGATGACCCTCATGATGGAGCTGGCCGGACGTTCCAAAGCTACCGCCACCGGAATGTTCAGTGCCAGCAACCAACTCGGCGGTGTAGGCGGGTCTTCCCTGGGTGGTCTGGTTCTTTCCTTGGGTGGTTTTCCCCTGGTGGGAGTGTTGTGTATGAGCGCCGCACTGGTTGGCGCGGCTGTGGTCCGCTTCAGCGTCCGCAACCCTGCCGAGTTCACCCAGCAGGTAGTCTCCCAGCGCGCGCGAAGCACGGGCGACTAGGTTGGTCCCCCGCTGACTGGCCTCATCTGGGCCGATTATAGCGTCAATACGAACGGCGTTGTGTTTTGCCAACCGGGCGAGGCCATAGCGGTTCGTCCTGGCTAACAACCTGGGCGACTTTTTAAGAAGTCTGGTGTTGCCCAAGGGCATGAAGCACTAGCCTCGAACTACTCTCGAGGGGCAATGGGCTCCAAGCAAGGCACTCCGTGGCATACCCTGGTTCTGAATGACCATCAATAATACTGGCACAAGCTGGGTGAAAACCGGGGCAGGTGATTGTTGACAGGCTTACATGGGCCGGAGTACTCTCCCCTCGTTTCATGGGGATTCTACAGTTCGAGGAGATGACCATCATGTACGCAGTACCTGACGTCGATGAAGTGGTGGCCGTGGCCAAGGAACTAGGTATCCACCTGGGTCCTGACGAGGCCGTCGTGTACCGGAAATACCTGATGGAACAAATGGAACAGTTAGACGCGTTCGTGCAGGCCCGGATCGAGGAGCCCAAGCCTCCCATGGTTTCGGCCACCCGCGAGCCCGGGTACAGGCCGAGCGAAGAAGAAGACCCGCTCAACGCCTGGATGTGGAAGTGCCGGATCGAGGGGGCAGCCGAAGGCCTTCTCGCCGGCAAGACCGTCAGTTACAAGGACCACATCGCTGTGGCAGGTATACCCATGAGCTTCGGCTCCTTCGCCCTCGAAGGCTTTATCCCCGACTTCGACGCAACCGTCGTTACCCGGGTACTGAACGCGGGGGGCACCATCATTGGCAAGAACGTCATGAACGGACTGAGTGGCGGCTTCGGCACCGGCGGCGCCATCGGCGACTACGGCCGGCCCCTCAACCCCCATAACCACGATCACGTGACCGGCGGATCGTCCTCTGGCTCCGCCGCGGCCGTGGCCGCCGGTGAGGTGGACATCTCCTTCGGCGGCGATCAGGGCGGCTCCATCCGTATCCCTGCGGCTTTCTCCGGCCTCGTCGGACACAAGCCCACGTTCGGATTGTTGTCGCACTTTGGAATCAGCTTCGGCTCGGACCAAAGCATCGATTACACGGGTCCGTTGACCCGAACTGTGGAGGATGCGGCGGCTACGCTCCAGGCCACCGCAGGTTACGACCCTTACGATCCCCGACAGACGCGAGACGTCCCCACCAGCATTGACGTGCTCGGCCAGCTGGCCGACGGTATTTCCGGGCTGCGCATCGGTGTGCTCGAGGAGGGCTTCGCCGATGCCGAGGTCGACGTGCGCGACCTGGTGATGGCGGCGGTCGACGTCCTCGCAGAGGCAGGTGCCGACGTATCCAAGGTGTCCATCCCGGAGCACCACGCCATCAGCGCAGCCCAGGCCGCGCTCACGGGCGAAGGCGCCCTTGCTGTGTTCAAAACTGGGTTCTTCGGCGCCTTCACCAGGACCTATTACCCCGCCTCCATCATCGCCGCCATTAATAAGATGTGGGCCTCTCAGGCCGACTTGCTCGCGCCACGCAGCAAGCTGTCGCTCATCGCAGCCGAATTGAGCCACCGCAACTACCACGGCCGTGTGTACGCCAAGGCGCAGAATGTGCGTCCCACATACATCAAGGCCTACGACACCGCACTTGCTGATGTCGACATACTCGTGATGCCTACATGCATCATGACGGCACCCAAGAACCACACCCCAGGTAGCTACCTCGAGGCTGTCGAGGACAACCTTACGTCAATGAACCGGGGCGGCTCCCGCAACACTCTGCCCTTCAACTACACCGGCCACCCAGCGCTCGCCCTTCCCGTGGCCAAATCGTCAGCTGGGCTCCCGGTCAGCATGCAGCTTGTCGGGCGCTTCTTCGACGACCCGCTTATCATGAGGACCGCTTACGCCTACCAGCAGTCGACCGACTGGGACAAGATCATCGGCGTCAATACCTGATCTGGCTAAGACCGGTGTGCGTAATGAAATGTTGTGACCTGATTGGGGGCTTGATTACTCAAAGTTTGGATTGAAACGTTTCTAGGCACTATGAAACAACAGTGTCTTCGTACGGTGGGAACATTCGAACCCGAAAACCCTCGGCCCCGGCGTAACTTCATCTTAGTGATATAAAATTTGCAAGACCTTAGCGGTCAGGACTTAACACTCATATGACGGGTTCGGGAATCGGGCGGGTTCTAGAGCTCGAACTGAATGCTGGCCCGCAATGTGCAATAGCATGCGAAGAGGAAAATTCATTCGTGCGGGCCGCGCTTCAGGCCCGGTAGCATCAATCTTCCTGGGAATCCTGATTCTCCTTCAACTAGCTGGATGCAGTGGGTCACCGAAACCAACCTCGGAACCTGAACCCGATACTGCCACTACATCGATACCGAGTTCGACACCAACGACGGCAGTGATTGGATTACAGACTTCAGCACCAACGCCTACAATCATTGCAATTCTCACACCCGAATCGCAGGAATCTTCCACGGTTGGACCCAGCCGCACGAAAGATGTGTCTCCTACCGCATCAGCTCTCGCTGAACCGCGATTACAAGCGTTCCCGGTCCCTTCGGGGTCGCGCCCCCACGACGTAGCGCCCGCCGTCGACGGCGGGGTTTGGTACACCGCACAAGGTTCTGGGGAACTTGGATGGCTCAATCCAGAAACTGGAGAGACCCGGCATACACCGCTGGGATCAGGTTCCAGACCCCATGGGGTCATTGTGGGGCCCGACGGAGCACCTTGGGTAACCGACGGCGGGTTGAACGCCATCGTGCGCGTGGACCCAGAAAGTCTGGTGGTGGACGTCTTCCCGTTACCAGCGGAGCGCCCCAACGCGAACTTGAACACGGCCACCTTTGGCAATGATGGTGTGCTGTGGTTTACGGGGCAAAATGGCGTCTACGGTCGGTTGGATCCTAGCACTGGCGAAATGGAGGTCTTCGATGCTCCGCGTGGCCGCGGACCATACGGAATCGCGGCCAGCCCCAACGGAGACATATATTATGCGTCTCTGGCCGGGAACTATGTTGGGCGCATTGACCCTGAGTCGGGCGAAGTAACCGTTCTTGACCCTCCAACGCCGAATCAAGGCGCAAGGCGAGTATGGTCCGACTCTCAGGGCAGGATCTGGGTGAGCGAGTGGAACGCGGGACAGGTGGCTGTCTATGACCCCTCCGCCGGCGAGTGGCGGGAGTGGAAGCTTCCGGGCGCCGGGCCACGGGCATATGCAGTTTATGTAGATGAGAATGACATGGTGTGGCTCAGTGACTTTGGCGCTAACGCGGTCCTCAGGTTCGATCCGAAGAGTGAGCGGTTTGAAGTGTTCGATCTGCCCAGCAACCCCAGTAATGTCAGGCAGATTCTTGGCCGGCGGGGCGAGGTGTGGTTACCCGAGTCCGCGGCTGATCAATTGGTAGTCATCCGTCACTAGGAAATCGAGCCGAATACGATGGAGTTTCATCAGTAATTTGGCCAGGTCCCCCTATTACAAACCACCACTATTCACCGATAGTGTCACCCGTTAACCACTTGGTGTACGATATTTTTTGTCATACCAGGCAGCTGGTCGTTAGTTACTGCCTCCCAGAGCGCTCGTGATAGAGGCCTCGGGGCGAAAGACAGGTGGATGCTGCCGAATGCCTGCCAGGACGCTCTCCGGGCCCCGGTCCACGCGTTGCCCCCCTAAGAACACCTCGGTGATTTTCCAGAGCGTGTTGATATCCTCCGCCGGGTTGCCGTCGACGATGATCACATCGGCTTCCTTGCCCGGTTCCAAGGAGCCCGTAACTGAATCGATGCCCAGCGACTTGGCGGCATCGCTGGTGACGGAAACGATTCCCTTCATCGGGGACATCCCTGCCTGGACCAAGCATTCGGTCTCGTAGACCGTGTTGCCCAACTTGTAGTTACCCCAAGAAGAGTCCGACCCGGTGATGATCTTCAACCCCATCTCTATCAACCGGGCAAGGTGGGTCCAACGCACCTCCAATTCCCACAAACTTTCATCCAGTTTGGCTTGATCTTGTTCGCTCAGTCCATGGGCTTCTTTTCTTCTTTGGAACGCCCAAACCCGCGATCTGGCCACGTGCACAGTTGGGTTGACGTAGGCCCCTTGGACTCCGATACGTTCCGCCACGTCTTCCCGAAAATTCGCCGTGCCGTCGCGGTCTTTGAACACGCAGTGGATTATCATATCCACGCCAGCGTCCAGCGAATCGATTGTGCCCTGGGTGGAGCTGCAATGGGTAGCGGTTAACTTTCCAAACTTATGGGCCTCTTGCGTCATCGCCTTGAGTTCATCCAGCGTGAATGCGGGTAGCAAAGGGAAAGAGGTGCGGGTACTGCCGCCGGTGGCGCTGATCTTTATATAATCGGCGCCCTCTTTGATCAACTGGCGAACCGCGGCGGTGGCTTCCACCGGCCCCGTCACCTCGGTCCCGAAGTAACCCATGTGTCCACCAACGATGGCTATAGGCCGCCCGCACAATACCATCCGGGGGGCCTGAATTATGCCATGTTGTACCGCCTCTCGCAGCCGGAACATGGTCATGTTTTTCGCTCCGTTATCCCTGATGGATGTTACTCCGGAAAACAAGCTGTCTCTGGCATTGCGAGCCGCTTGCAACGTGATCACTTCATCAGGCAAAGCCGCCACATCCTCACCAGGACGTCCGTCACCGAAGCCGTTGTGATGGGTATGGCAATCGATCAACCCAGGCATGACGGTTTTACCCGGGTAGTTGTAAGCCTCCACTAAGGCTCCTTCAGGAGGAATAACATCTTTAGCCGGACCCACGGCGATTATTTTGGAGCCCCGGACGAGAACCGCCCCGTCTTCGATAGGAGGTCCTCCCCCGCCATCAATCAACCGGCCCGCCTTGATCAACTTGAATCCTTGCGCCGTGTCCTCCATGGCTATCTCCTCTGGCCGGCCTGATTCGCGCCTCTGCTGAAACCTAAAGAATTGATTCAGTTTATATCCAATACTGGTGGTAGAATAGGCTACCTTTGGCAGAGTAGGTGGCGCCACGAATGTTTCAACGCTACCCCAGTTTACTTGGTTAAATCCCACCAAGGTGATCTTTGGTGCCGGCCGGCTCGCTGATTTACCGGCTGTTATCGAGGAGGTAGCCGGTGCTCAGGCTAGGGTCTTCCTGGTCACGGGACGGAGGAACTTGCGAGAAAGCGGCGTCTTGCGGCAAGTCGTCGACAGCATCGGCTCCCTGCGGGTAACGTTGTTTGACCAAGTCACTCCTTTCCCCGCGCCCCAATTGGTCTCAAATGCATTGGAGGCATGCCGCCAATCATCGTCCCGTGTCGTGGTGGCCATTGGCGGCGGATCCGTAATCGACGTGGGCAAAATCGTCAGCATTCTCACGAATCACGATGGCGCCTGCCGGGAGTATTTGACCGGGGAAAAGAGAATCTCCCACCAAGGTGTTCCGTTCATCGCGGTACCCACAACCTCCGGAAGCAGCAGCGAAGTCACGCCTGGGGCAGCTGTATGGGACTGGGAAACCAGGCGCTCTATCAACTTGAACCATCCCGAGATGTTCCCAGATGTAGCCATCGTTGACCCTGACCTTGCCATGAGTATGCCAAAAGAGCTAGCTGCCGTGACGGGGATGGACGCCTTCACCAGCGCCTTTGAGTCATATTGGTCCAAAGAGGCGGAACCAGTATCGGACGCCCTGGATCTTCAAGTTATCCAGATATTTGCCACCCACCTCGAGAGTTCCTGTAACAATGGGGATCTGGGGTCGCGTTCGTGGTGCTCTCTTGCCGCTACTATGTCAGGAGTTGCTTACAGCAACAGTCACCCAAACGTTTGCCACGCCATAGGCAGCCCGCTCACTCTTTTCTGGGAAGTAGCCCATGGGCAGGCGGTCGGAATTACCTTGCCCTCGATGTTAAGGTGGACGGCTCCAGCGATTTCTCACAAGCTTTCTCCTTTGTGGGACGCGTTGGGTGTCAGGGATCTGGAAGATGCCACTAGACGGATCGTTCAAATCATGGAAAACTGCGGGCTGAAGACCAGCCTTTCTTCTTTAGGCATCAAGTCGGACGGTCTGGAGACCTTATTGGAGCATACGCGTTGGGACCGGGTAAGCGCGCTGCCCGTCCCATTGGGATACGACGATCTCAGGATGTTACTTCAGGATTTAATGTAAAGCCCGCCGGCTGCGAATGGGTGGTTTGGCATTACCTGTTCTCCGGTAGAGTGGTCAGGATTCAGACGCACTATTCGCGCATAGTGTCACTCCACGTCCTAATTTGTGGAAAAGTCCCAAATGCCTCCAAGGCCACATTGGCCTTGAATGATGGGCGGTGAAGCGCCGTTAAGCCGGCGCTATCCACTCGACGGCACGTTCCCCTATCATGAGAACCGTCGCGTGGGCGCCACCTGACCTTGGAATCCGAGGCATCACCGACGCGTCAACCACCGACAACCCTTCTACTCCCTTGACGCTGCAGTATTGGTCAACAACCGCCATAGGGTCGGAATCGGGCCCCATCTTGCAGGTCCCGGAGACGTGTCTGGCGGTTCCCACGGTTTGGCGTATATAGAGGTCTAAGGCGGCGTCGTCAGCCAAAATGTCATCCGTTGGGTGTAGCCGGTAGTCGGCTACGTCTTTATACGCATTGGATTCCAGGAAGCTGATTGCCATCCGCACACCCTCCCGCACACGGCGAATGTCGTTTGGATGCTGAAGATAGCGATAGTTAAAGGCAGGCTGCACTGCGGGATCGGCAGACGCAAGCTTTACGTATCCGGAGCCATCGGGCAACCCGAGGGTGCACGAGATTCGCGCCACTCGGTCAGGTGGAACTTCACCGTTCAGGAACTTGGTCCGTAGACCAGGAACGCGCTCCGGGCGTTCGTCTACCATTGGGGTGGTCCTCAGCAACATATCATTGACTTCGCTCGACCCGGCGGAGGTGTAGTGCAAACAAAAGCGCGCCGCATCGGCATCAGCGGTCAGGGTCATCCCGTCTTTGACTTTAAAGGTGATCTGGGCGCTCAGGTGGTTGAACAGGTTCTGTCCCACACCGGGAAGTTCATGAACGAGAGGTATCCCGAATTGCTGAAGCTGGTCACTGGGGCCGATTCCCGATAGCATGAGCAGGTGGGGTGACTTGAGAGCCCCCGCGCTCAACACGACACGGTCTGCTTCGACGTTGAAAACCTCGCCTCCGCTTTCTACTTCCACACCGACGGCCTTTAGATCCTTGATCAACACCTTCCTGACGAAAACCCCTCCCCTCACCGTAAGGTTAAGGCGGTGGCGCATGGGATTTAGGTGAGTGATAGCGGCGCTCATCCTCCAGCCGTCCAGGTTGTTCGATGGCCAAACGCCAACGCCCGAGGGGTTCGCGCCATTGGTGTCCTCAACTACCCCGTAACCCGCATCCATACAGGCCGCGTGGAAGGCCTTTTGGATGTCCGACAATGGACCTGATTGACGGCGCCTTACCGGCATCGGTCCGTCGGTACCGTGAAAATCATCCTTAATGTCTAGATCGCGTTCACATTTCCTAAAGAAAGGGAGTATCTTGTCATAGGACCATTCGTCGTTGCCCATGGCAGACCAGGAGTCGAAATCCTCGGGTAGCCCCCTCTGCATGGCCTGACCGTTGATGGACGACCCTCCCCCGATCACCTTGCCTTGCGCCACGTGTATCTCCCCCTGCTCCTCGGTGATTATTCCGCGCAGGGCCCAGTTGTGTTCCGAGTCTGGAGATTCCGCATAACTTGTGTTGCCGAACTTTATTTCGTCCGGAAGGTTGGCTGGATCAGGGTAATCGGTCCCGGCTTCCAGTAACAGAACGGAGGTGTTCGCGTTTTCAGCCAATCTGCTGGCCAATACCGATCCTGCAGCTCCACCGCCGACGATAACAACATCATATTTCATGAACCCTCCATCATTGATTTGTCTTCTAGACTAGGATCTTCCAGATGTAACTGATTCCCCATAAGGATAGGACGTTTTGGGATGCCTCGAAATATCAACCGAGACTCCCTGTATCGGCCCACCACAGGGCCCGAGCAGAGTAGTTGGAGCTTAGTGTCGGTCTTTGGTGCTTGTCAATCCTCTCTCATTCCTGCGTGGGATATGGTTTCTGCCAAACCCCCAGGCGAGTACGCCTCATGAACATCAACAGACGGAGCGACGGCTGGAGAGTGGGCAGGGCCTACGTGGACGGCCTCTACTCCCATGAGGACTGCCGCCGGGACAAGCGGGCTTTGGAAGGAGCGCTGGATGTCATGGATGGCGAAGTGGATGTTCAAGATTCGCCAGATTTTCCGGATTGGACCAGCGGTATTCCCTCGGAGGTAACCGACTCGACCATCTTTAATTTCGGATCACGAAATCCGGAAATTATTGGATGAAGAATTAAAGAAAATTCGTGCTGAGGCTCATGATAAGAAGGTATCTCAAGAGGTGCTTGACGCCTACCGGGACCTCGGAGTTTGACGGAGTGAATCGATGCTCTTAAGCTGAGTCCTGGCTATTTGCACATCTACGGCAATGAGCGGGCAATGGACCACAAGGATGTGATGCGCTCTATCGAGTTACTGGGCAAGGAAGTCATTCCCGCCATACACGAGATCAAGCCGCAACCTTATGAGTCTAAAGGGAAAGCTGGCCCCCACGGCAGCGGGCCTGGTGCGGCAGGCCTAGCCCCCTAATACCACTTCCTTCACTACCTAAAGCAAGGAGGTCTCATGGCTGCTAACGGCCGGTCCCTTCGCCTAATGGAGGTGTTTCGCACGGTCTTCTACACCCCTATTTACGTGTCCGTCGCCGGGGGTTTCTTGGAGAGCGAAGGTCTGGACGTTACGTTCAAGACTTGCCCGCCCCAGTTCGCCAACGTCACCAGCGCGTTAAACCAGGGAGCGGCCGATATCTCGGGAAGCGGGATAATGGGTTCCATTATCTTGGCAGATGGGGGAGCCGATGACGTGCCCATCCACATCGCCAAGATTAACGCCCGAGATGGATTTTTCGTATTGAGCCGGCCCACTGACGCCCGGTTCCAATGGGAAGCCTTAAGGGGGGCCACGGTTATTCCGGTGGGGTTCTCTGCCATGCCCCCGGCATCGTTCCAGTTCGCCATGCGTAATAACGGCGTAGACCCGGCGGAGGTGAACATGATACCTGGGTTGCCACTGGATGAGGCCGTCGCCACCTTTCAAAGTGGGCAGGGAGACTTCATCCATCTGCCTGAACCAGCCGCGGAGCAGCTCATTGCAGACGGGACGGCCAGCTTGGCAGTGGCGTTGGGTCCGGCCAACGGCCATATTGCCTACAGCTCTTTTGCGGCGACAAATAACTTCCTGGACCGGAATCCGGATTTGGTGGACCGTTTTATCAAGGGTTACGCCCGGGCTCTAACCTGGCTGCGAGATAGCGAACCGGCAACAGTTGGCGAGATCGTGGCGCCTTTCTTCCCAGGGGTGACAAAAGAGCTGATCGTTCGGTCGGTGTCGAGGTACAAAGATCAGGACACCTGGCCGCCAGACCCTCACCTAAAGGAGCCAGAGTTCGAAGGCCTTCAGGACATTCTGGTGGCCGCCGGCATGGTGCAGCAACGTCAGGACTACGCGAGAGTGGTCCGGCCAGAACTCGCTCAGGCAGCCCTAGCGTAGGTAGTTTCGAGCCAGCAGACCTGTCGAAGGCCATCGAGCCTTGCCGGGATCCAGAAGTCGCTTTAAGCACAACTCTAGTTGGGGAATTGACTGAAATATGCGGAGCCAGGCCACATTTTCGCACGATAGGAAGTTAACGTCATGAAGTTTGGCATCATGCTCCCCCACTACCGGCAGGTGGCTTCCGCCGACGGGATCTACCGGATGGCCCAGGAAGCCGAGAATATGGGATTCCACTCGGTCTGGGTCAGCGAGCACATCGCTGTACCCGACGCCGACGTGGAGCGTTTCGGCAAGGGATACTTCGACCCATTTAGCGTTCTGGCGTACGTATCTGCAATCACTCAGCGGATATCATTGGGCACCAGCATTATCATCATGCCGCTGAGAAATCCTTTTCACGCTGCTCAGATCGCCGCCACGATAGACCAGCTTTCCCACGGGCGATTGATCATGGGGGTGGGTGTCGGTTCTGCGGAGCCGGAGTACCGGGCTTTGAACGCCCCTTGGGAGGAGCGGGGATCGGTCATGGACGAGGCGCTTAGGGTAATCAAACATCTGTGGACCGGGCAGCCGCCCAATTTTCAGGGAAGCCACTTCAACTTCTCAGACGTGAACGCTTTTCCCATGCCGGTGCAGAAGCCTCATCCGCCGCTTTGGATCGGCGGAGGGAGCCGCAGGGCCATGAGGCGGGCCGCCGAGTTCGGCGACGCCTGGCACCCGACCCGCCCTAGCTTCCAACTTTTGGAGGAGGGTGTGCCTCGGGTCAGGCGCATCGCGGAACGGAACGGACGCGATCCCAACAGTATCCAGATAGCGGCGCGCCACCCAATGAAGATCGTGGAGCGGGCCCACGATAACTGGCCTCTCGTGGGCAACACCGAGGGGGTGATTGAGGCGGTGAACCGGTTCCAGGAATTAGGCGTCGACCACTTGGTGATGGACACTTTCTATAGCATCCCCGAACTTAACGACGAGACCGTCGACTCGGTCCTGTCCACCATGGAGCGCTTCTCCCGGTCGGTTATGCCGCAGTTCGTCTAATGGCCCACGGGCAGCCGGTCGGCATCACCCTGCCTCGGACGGCATGGAGACCTTGGTTGAGCATACCCGTTGGGACCGGGTCGGAGCGCTGCCTACCCTGCTGGCACGACGACCTCAAGGGATTGCTTCAGTATTCAATTGAGTGCCTGATATTATGCGTTAATATCGTTTATTCCAGCTTATCGCGACCCTGGAATACCAGGTCAACACTAACGGCCTTGTTTACCACTTTTAGATTCGCGGCAATAGTCCGTTACGGGGGGCACAGATGTCATTTCACGATATCTCTCTAAAGCTTTCGGGTGAGACCATCCGGTGGGTTACCTCGCCACCTTTCGAGCTCACCGAGCGCCGACGGATGAGCAACGGAGACCCCAACAACAGCTCGGCGGTGAATATGAGCGTCCATTCGGGTACCCACATCGACGCTCCCTTTCATTTTGTTGAGCAGGGTACGACCATCGACCAGTTGCCTCTCGAGCGTTTTATCGGACCGGCCCTAGTTTATGCGGTCGAAGCGGAGAGGTATATCACCAAAGAGCATGTCGCCGGGATACGGCTAGAGGGCGCCACCAGGGTACTGTTCAAGACCCGCAATTCCGGATTGCTCCACCAGCGAGAATACGACCCCGACTTCGCGGCATTCTCGGTTGAGGCTGCGCAGTCCCTGGTGGAGCAAGGGGTTGAGTTGGTGGGCTTGGACTATCTCTCCGTGGCCCACGCTGATGAACAGGTGCCGGTGCACCGTGCGTTCTTGGATCACGGAGTCGTCCTGCTTGAAGGGATAGACTTGTCGGAGGTGGCACCGGGACGCTACGAGCTTATGTGCTTGCCGATCCCACTGAGGGGTAGTGACGGTGCGCCTTGCCGCGCGGTACTCAGGGATCTGGAATCGTAGGCAACGCAGCCCGAATTTCGCGAGTAGGAACTCCGGTCTCCGCCAATATACTTTTAGGCCGGCTCAGTGGGTCCATGGGCGGCCCGGACGAGGCGGCCCACTTTGAAGGACCTCTGGACTTCTGGTGCAAAGTCGGTGGACGAATGCCCGGCCATCCCTCAAAGTAAGTCGCTGATGATCCCTAAGGAGGCGCCAACCATGGCCGACCTGTCCCAGGAACAGATGCTCGAAATGGCCCGCATCGCCGGGCTCCGAATCCTCGACGAAGACGTGGAGCACCTTACATTCCGCCTAAACGCTCTCCTGGAAGCGTCACAGGTGCTGGACCAATACCCACTGGATGAGTTGAAAGCCCTGCCTGCGCTGGCCCACCCTTTTGAGCTGCCATCCCACCATCGGGAGCCCCGGCCCGCGCCGCCACTGACGGTGGAAAGCGATGCGCCCCTGGCCTACAAACCGATCACCGAGCTGGCCCACTTGATCCGTACCCGACAGCTATCGCCGGTGGAACTGACCGACCTGTACCTGCAACGTATCGGCCAGTTCGACGGCGACCTGAAGTCGTACATCACCGTGTTGCCTGAAAGCGCCCGGCAAGAGGCCCGAGCGGCGGAGCGCGCCCTGTCGGAGGGTTCGGAGCTGGGACTGTTGCACGGTATTCCCCTGGCATATAAGGACGAGTTTTACACCAAGGGAGTGCGCACCACGTGCGGCTCCCTCATCTTGTCCGAGTTCAAGCCTGATTACGATGCTACTGCCGTGGCAAAATTGCACGAGGCGGGCGCCATCATGCTGGGCAAGCTGAATATGACGGAATGGGCCACTCCGCTCACTCTTGAGTTCCCCTACGGCCAACCCCGCAATCCCTGGAATCTGGATCACGACGCCGGGGGCTCCAGCACCGGATCGGGGATCGCCACGGCGGCGGCTCTTTGTGCGGGGGCCTTGGGTGAGGACACCGGCGGGTCTATACGGCGGCCGGCGGCCAACAACAGCTGCGTAGGATTGCGGCCGTCTTGGGGTCGAGTGAGCATGCACGGCGTCATCCCCGCTGTGTGGTCTCAAGACACGGCCGGACCGTTGGTGCGGACCGTTGCCGATTGCGCGCTTTTAATGAACGTCATTGCGGGCTACGACCCCAACGACCCGATAACCGCCAACTTGCCGGTGCCCGATTACATGGCCGCTCTGGATGGCAACATCCGCGGGATGCGGGTGGGGGTCGTCAAGGAAACCATGGAAGCGGCCCACCTCCACTCCGAGGTTAAGGCCGCGGTGGCAGAGGCGCTGCGCCGGTTCGAGGGTTTGGGCGCCACCGTGGAGGAGGTGTCCATCCCAACCATAACCCTGAGCGGGGTAATCAGTGGCGCCGGAGGATCCGACCGTACGGCCCTCCAGTGGAAGCACCTCATGCAGTCGCCGGACCGGTACGACGCCGCCGCTCGAAGGTTCAATCTGCTGCCGGGTCTGTTACCGGCCGTTCTCTACCAGCGAGCGCTTCAACTACGAAATTTGCTACGCCGCCAGGTGCTTGAAGCCTGCGAGCGCTATGACGTGTTACTGTCGCCGTATCAGGCTGCGCCACCCCCGCGAATTCAAGATACCAAGCAGGCCCTTTCGTCGAAGCAGCAGGCCCTGGATGAGATATGGAATTTCTCATTTTCAAACGCCGCTCCATTCGCGGGCGTTCCGGCTATTTCGGTGCCATGCGGTTTCACTCGGGACGGGTTACCACTGGGTCTCCAGATTATGGCCAAACGGTTCGACGAGGAGGCCGTCTTTCGCGCGGCCCACGCTTACGAACAGGACACTCCCTGGCACAAGATGAGGCCACCTGTCGGGGACCAGTAGGAATGGGAACTCAGGTTCAGAATCATCCGCCAGTTGCTCCGCCCAACCCCAAGCGCTATTGAAGGAGGACAATCATGCTAGACCTGATCATTCGAGGCGGCCAGGTAGTAACCCCCTGGGGGGTAGGTGACTGGGATGTGGCGGTTCAGGGAGAGAAGATCGTAGCGGTGGCGGCCCCCGGCGCCCTCACCGAAGAGGTGGGCCGGGTGGTCGACGCCTCGGGAAAAATCGTGGTTCCCGGAGGCATTGAGCCCCACGCCCACATCGCCGCGCCCTTCGTTGCCCAAGGCCAAAACGTAAGTACGGCTCCGCCGGAGCAGGTCAGCCGTGCCGCCCTCTTTGGAGGCACCACCACCCTGTTAGACTTCGCCGTCCAGAATCCGGGCATCGACATCAACCAGGCCATCGCGGAGCGCACATCCGTTTGGCAGGGGAAGTCCTACGCCGACTACTCCCATCACCTGATGCTATCGGGAGATATTCAACCCAACATTCTGGGGCAGGTGCGGGAGGCCGTCGAGGATGGCTTTGCCTCCATCAAGATCTTCACCACCAATGTACGTCCTCCCACCGGGGCTGGAACAGGGAGAATGGTCCGGATGGGTCACCTTCACGACCTGATGGAACTGACGCAGCGCCTCGGGGCCATGTTGCTGGTCCATTCCGAAGACGACGACATGGTGATGCACATGTACCAAAAGTTGGGCGTGGAGGAGCGTACCGAGTGGTGGAATATGCCGTTAGTTCACAGTAACGAGTCCGAAGACGTATCATTTCGCCGGGTCTTGAACGTGGCCGAATGGACCGGCTCTCCGGTCTACTTCGTCCACGTCAGCGCCAGGCAGGGGATCCAAGCGATCGGTGAGTCCCGGGCCAAAGGGATGCCGGTGTACGGGGAAACCCTTCACAACTATTGCTGCTTCAACGCCGATAACTACCGGGAAGAGAACGGGATGAAGTACCACACCTACCCGTCACTGAAGTCGGAGGAGGACCGGCTGGCCCTGTGGGACGGCATTGTCAAAGGCGGGCTCAATACCATGGCCACCGACGAGTACTGCACATCCTGGGATGTGAAGATCGCCGGAAAAACGATCTCCGACGTGACGGGAGGACACAACGGGGCCGAGACCCGCATGGGGATCACCTTCAGCGAAGGAGTTTCCAAGCGTGGCATGTCGTTGCCGCGGTTTGTGGATGTAACATCGGCTAACGCCGCCAAGATCATGGGGCTATACCCGCGCAAAGGGGTCATTGCCCCCGGAAGTGATGCCGACATCGTTCTCATCGATCCAACCATTAAAAAGCGGCTGACCGGGGACGACTTCCACATCACCGACTATAGCATTTGGGACGGGTTTGAAATCGAAGGCTGGCCGGTAACCACTATCCTGCGGGGAAGGATCGCCGTGGAGAACGGACAATTCCATGCGACTCTGGGCGGGGGCCAGTTCCTGCGTCGAAAGGTCGACTCCGATGTCACCAACCGGCCGGTTTGTTAGTGAGGCCCTCGCTCTTAGGAGCAGATGAGTGGCGCCCGTTAACATTGTGCGGCGCCTGCGACACAGGACTGCGGCAAACCGACTATTTCAATTACACGGCCCACTGCATTGGTCTGGAGGCCGTTCGCCCCAGGACGCAGGCTATGGGGCAATTTGTGACGCCGCCATTAGGCACGGAAATGGCAGTTGCGAGACCCTAGCTGACGTCGCTGAACGGTTCGGGGTGAGCAGGGGATGGATTTCCAAACGGGTGGACCCGGTTTGGATACTATTGAAAATAGTAGGAGGGACCAATGGCAGCATCCTGGGAAACAATCAAAGTAGACGGATCAGACATGCGCATGTATGTAAGTATCCCCGATGGCGCCGGACCTTTCCCGGCGGTGTTGGTCAGCCAGCATGGACCGGGAGTGAACGAGTTTATCCAAGACATCGCTAACAAACTGGCGAAAGAGGGTTACGTCGCTTGTGCGCCGGAGTTGTATCATCGGGTCACCGAGGAGATGTTGACCGACGGCTCCAGTGCAGGCCAGCACATAACCGACCCCGGAATTATTGCCGACATAAGCGGGACGGTGGAGTTTTTACGAAGCCACCCAGCCGTTAATCGTGAACGGTTGGGCGTCACCGGCTTTTGCCAGGGCGGCCGGACTACCTGGTTGGCAGCCTCCACAAACGCTCACTTCAAAGCGGCGGTCCCATTTTTCGGAGGCAACATCATGGTTCCAGGGAGAGATACTGATCAGAGCCCATTCGACCGGACGGGTGGCATGAAGTGTCCCGTTCTCTTCCACTTTGGCGGCATCGACACAAATCCTTCGCCGGAAGACCAAGCCAAGCTCGGCGCAGAGTTGACCCGCCTTGGCATACCACACGAGTTTTACAGTTACCCGGATGCAGACCACGCCTTTATGGACTACAACCGTGACCGGTACCAAAAAGAGGCTTCTGATGTTGCCTGGCCCAGGACCTTGGAGTTCTTCGCAGCCCATCTCAAGGAATAGCGCCCGAAGCCGTCTACGCAACAACAGGCGGAAGAAGACAGGATCGCGTCGGGATTGGCCAGGGTATCAACCCGCTGTGGAACCTGACCGGCGTGTTCTTAGGGGGCGACGCGTGGACCGGGGCCCGATAGCGTCCTGGCAATAGTGTCCGCACCGCACCCCCTCTGTTGCCGAACCCGTGGCCAAACCCATTTTGCTTTGGAATCGGGCCTCCAATAATCTTAGGCGCCCCAGGTCTGACCGAACTCACTACGGAGGACCACCTGACCGGTGAGGGAGTGGGCGTCTCTTAACGCCAGATGCACTGCGGAAGGGCCGACGATCTCCGGTTCGACCCGTTGATCCCAATCGTGGCGCGCCCACGGGATGACCGATGAACCTTCACTTTTCATAGAGCCGGGGTCGAGGATGTTAACCGCGATGTTGTATTCTCGTACGTCCTCCGCCAGGCATTGGCTGAACATATGCAACGCCGCCTTGCTGGTGCAGTATGCGGTGCCGTTTATCCTGGGATCTGACGCCGCAAAGGAGCCGATATTGACAATGCTGCCCCGTCTTTGGTCAATCATGATAGGCAACACGTACCGGCAAGTCAGGTAAGCCCCACGCAGGTTTACGTTCATCAACTGGTCCCACCTGACGGGTTCGATGTCCAAGAATGACTCGCCTAGGATCATGATTCCGGCGTTGTTAACCAGAACGTCTATTTTCCCGTAACGCTCCATGACCTGCCGAACCATGCTTTCAACCTGAAATTCCTCGGATACGTCGCAGGCTATGGCCCACGACTCACCGCCGTGATTAAGAATCTCCTGAGCTGTCTCATCAATGGTTCCCGGCAATTGGGTCGGTGACTTGGGGCGGGCGCAGGCCACCACCGTGGCGCCTTCTCGACCGTACTCGATGGCTATCGCCCGTCCCAGACCTCTGCTGCTCCCGGTGACGATCGCAACCATTCCCTTCATCTGATCCATAACATTACTCGTCCAGGTGTGCGTAGGCTTTAATCTAAATGCAGGAACAAAAATCGCGCTTTATTTTTTGGGCGTTTCGGCAATACATACGGGGATCACGACTGAATTGGGTCACTTTATCACGTCATAGTGTGCCCCGAGACGATTGCCTTGTCTATCCTGTAATATGAGGTGGCCGTCGAGTGTGAGTGATTCACCCACATGCGGCCCCAACGAATATTTGACCCTAAACGCGGCCAATTCTTTAGACAAGTTCCCCCAACCTGCTGCGGTCCCACCCAGTGAATCAAGGAGCAATTATCTTTGGCACTAGCGGTGGCCTTCGCTTTTCTAGCAGCTCTCGGATTTTCCAGTGGGTACGTTCTTATCAGGGTAGGGACTCAACGGGTATCGGCCCCCACGGCTACCTTTTTAGGGGTATTTACCGGAGCGGTCTTGGTGACCGGTCTGGCTTTTGCCCTGAATTTCCAGGATATCAAGGCCCTTGAACCTATTGCCTTTGCCTGGTTCGCTTTGATGGGAGCGATGGCCTATCCCGTGGCCAGGGTTCTCAACAATACCGCCATCACCATGGTTGGTGCCTCCAGAGCCGCTCCAATATCTTCGCTACAACCGTTGTTCGCGTTGGCCCTGGGAATCAGTTTGTTGGGTGAGAGACCGAACCTCATGGTGAGTCTGGGCACTCCCATGATCGTGGGCGGACTGATTCTGGTTGTCCTGACAGGAAGTACCAATGGTTCTTCAGACCGCGTGCTCAACGCAAGGAAATTGGGTTACCTACTAGCGATAGGCGCGGCCCTCAGCTTCGCCAGCAGGGACGTCATCAGCCGTCACGTATTGGTTGCCGTCGCGCCTCCTCTGGTGACGGCGGCCTTCGCGCTGACCATCGGCGGCATTTTGCTGTTTGCCTTGACCTACAGGGATGTTATCAACAGCCTGCGAAGATTGCCCGGTAGATATTTAGTGGTCTGTGGATTGTCTGGGCTCTGCCAGGGTCTGGCGATCGCCGCGTTGTTTCAGGCCTTGAGCCGGGCCCCGGTGACCGTGGTGAGCCCGATCAACGCCAGCAGCCCCTTGATCACGCTACTTTTGGTTCATCTATTTTTGCGGCGACTGGAGACCATAACCCCGCTATTGGTTGCGGGGACACTGCTCAGTGTGACGGGCGTGGTGGTGGTGGTGATCGGCGCGCTGGTATATTAACAAAAACGCATCACCGCATCACTCGGTGATATCTTCGGGCACCGCGGTTGGTGCCCTAATCTTGCACCGAAAGCTTGCCCGCTGAATAACCCCCCTTCCGCGTAAATTACCTGGCCGGTGATGTACTCTGCTCTGGGAGAGGCCAGGGATGCCACGGCCTGGGCAATGTCCCGCGGACGTCCTGGCCGGGCTAGCGGGACCTCCTTCAGTAATGCCCCCAGATATGCTTCGGACGGGGGTTGCCGCAAAGGGGAACCGGTGAGCGTCAGGCCGGGCCCCACTGCGTTGGCGGTGATACTGGATTGGCCGAGTTCTTGGGCGAGAACCCGGGTGAACTGTAGTTTGCCTGCCTTGGATGCGCAGTAGGCCGCCGCGTTGACCCTGGCGTTTTCGGCGGCGGTTGACACTATGCTGATGATTCGCCCCCCTCGTCCCTGTTTCACCATCTCCTTGGCGGCGGCTTGGGCACATAGAGGTCCGGCGCGGTTCAACGGTCGTGCCTTGGGCGACTTGGAACAAAGGCGCCACTCTTACGAGGAAAGTGGCAGAGTGTGACTTGGGTTCCGGGGACGTGCGGTTTTGGCCAACGGCAAGAACGCAATGTCGTCTGGCTTGCTATGGCAAAATCGCCGCTGGGTGGTCTAGGGTTTGATCTCGTTGAGGGCACGCCACACCTTTTCGGGGGATAAAGGCGTATCGATATGGCGCACCCCAGTCTGAGACAGTGCGTCCATCACTGCGTTGGCCACGGCAGCGGGCGCGGCCAGCGTCGGTAGCTCCCCAATGCCCTTCAATCCTGAAGGTGTTATGGGGGAAAGCGTCTCCAAAGTGTCGAAGGTTAGATCTGGCATCGTATCCGCTCGCGGCAGCGCGTAGTCCATCAAGCTGCCCGACAATGGCTGACCCTCAGAGCTGTAGACCATATCTTCAAACAAAGCCTGCCCGATGCCCTGGGCGACTGCCCCCTGGACCTGGCCTTCCGCCAGCATCGGATTGATGATCTTCCCCGCGTCGTGGACTCCCACGTATTTCAAAATCTTGATGGCTCCAGTTTCCCGGGAAACCTCGACCACAGCGACGTGAGCGCCAAATGCGTAGGGGCTTTTGCCCAAAGTGTGGCTTCCGCTGAAGTCCAGACCGGGTTCGTGGCCGGGAGGCAGGAGTTCTTCGGTGTAGGCGGCCTCCGCCAGTCGAGCGAAGGGGACATTATTTTGAGGATCTAGCTGGCTGAAAGCCGAACCGTCCTTAAGGACCACGTCTTCTGGGGGGCAATCCAGGAGATGGGCCGCGATTGCTTTTAGCTTTTTTTCTGCCTCTTGCAGGACCATATGCAGTGAAGTACCCCCGGCGATCAGGCCCCGGCTGGCTCCTGTTCCTCCTCCTTCTGGAAGAATGTCAGTGTCGCTATGCAGCACTTGCACGTCTGCTGGAGTCACACCAAGCATGTCCGCGGTCATCTGTGCAAAGATTGTCTCAGTACCCTGGCCATGGGGCGAAACTCCGGTGTGAACCCTCACCTCTCCTGCTCGGTTCACGATTACTCTCGAGTGCTCGCTCAGGGTGATGACTTTGGCCCCAGAACCTTTAACTACGGTGGCCAAACCCACACCGATCAAGAAATCTTCATCCTTGGATTGTTGGCGGGACCTCGCCCGCCAACTGTCGTATTCCGAGAGCTCCAGCGCCCGATTGAAGGCGGTTTCGTAATCACCGGAATCGTAAGTGATCCCAGTCGGCGTGTCGTACGGGAATGCGTCGGGCGGAATGAAATTCCTTCTTCTTACTTCCGCAGGGTCCAGATCGAGGTCGTGGGCGATCAGGTCGAGGGTGCGCTCCATGCAGAAAGCGGCTTCCGGACCGCCGGCGCCGCGGTAGGCACCGGTAGGTGGTTTGTTGGTGACCACACCTTGCACCTCAACCCTCATAGCGGGAGTTCGGTAGGGGCCCGTCAGCCGGTGGGTAGTCAAGACCGGCACCGTTGGGGTTGAAAGGAAGTAATAGGCGCCAAGATCGGCGACGATGCTAACCCGGATTCCGAGGATGGTTCCGTCGGATTTGACGGCCGCTTCTACCTCCACGCTGTGCCCGCGGCCATGGAAAGCCGTCATATTTTCTTGACGGTTTTCGATCCATTTGATGGGCCGGCCTAGGAGGATAGCCAGGTAAGGGATTACAACCTCCTCGGGAAACATGGACGCCTTTTCTCCAAAGCCGCCGCCCACGTCAGGTGCGATCACGCGGACCCCGCTTTCGGTCCTCCCCAGCAAGCGGACTAAGTGTTCGCGAACCTCGTGTGGATGCTGGGTGGAGTCCCAGACGGTTAGCAAGTCCTCCTCGGACTGATAATCTGCGATCACTCCCCGCGGCTCCATAGGAGCGGGCGCAAGGCGCTGCACATGGTAGGTTTGCCGTACGACATGCTCTGCTTGGGCAAAAGCGGCATCCAGGTCGCCCCCCGCGTTCACCGTCCGAAGGGACACATTGCTTCCCAAGTCGGGATGGACGATCATCGCGCCCTCTTTCATTGCCTGGAAAGGATCTACGACAACTGGCAAGATTTCGTAATCCACCGAGATCTGTTCCAAAGCGTCAGCTGCGGTGTACAGGTCTTCCGCGATGACGACCGCCACGGCCTGGCCGACGTAGCATACCTTGTCTAACGCAAGGACGGGGTGCCTAGGGGGATTGAATTCGTCGGCGCCGGTATTGGTCCTGGTCGGTATTTGTACGGCCAAATCTTGGATGTCGGCTGCCGTGAAGACCGCGACTACGCCCGCGAGGCGGCTGGCAGCGCTGGCGTCGATGGAGCGGATTGTTGCGTGGGCGTGGGGGCTGCGGAGCACGACGGCGTGTAGAAGGCCCGGCAGTGTCATGTCGTCCACATACGACCCTTGCCCCGTGAGCAATCTGGGGTCTTCGAACCTTCTGACAGATTGGCCTACGTAAGGCACGGTTAGACCTCCTCGGTTCGACGGTCGGCATCTGTGACTCGAATGGCGAAGCCCGATGTCAACCCCGCCGCGTAGCTTTATATATTAGCATTTGATCGCGCATCGATGAACCGAGGTGACACTATCGGCGAATAGTGTGGATTGATCCCGTTGACTCTTCTTAGGGCATAATATCGTGCCAAAAAGGAGTCCTTTTGGTGCCCTGAATTCTATAACTTTCGTGGCTACACAGGTTAGGGCTCCCATTGTGGAGCGCCTTGGCTCAGGACTATGACGTCGCTTGCCGCACTAGCAGGCCTTTGCCCTTCCGACTATACTGGGCGCATGTCTAAGATGTC
>JADFPM010000192.1 GCA_022562335.1 Chloroflexota bacterium | reverse complement strand
GAGTCACTTTCATGGTGCGGGGCTGGCATAGATTCACCAGGTCGTTGAGGATGCGGTTGGCCGCATGTTCCTGCACGATGCCCACGTCCCGGTATGACATCAGATAATATTTCAATGACTTGAGCTCTATCACGCTCTGGCCGGGCACATATGTGATGTCCAGCGTCCCGTAGTCGGGCAGGCCGGTCCAGGGGCAGACGGCGGTAAACTCGTCGGTGTCCAACTGGACCTGGGTCTCTTGCTCCGGATATTCGAACTGGAACGTCAGCAGGCACTCGGCGTCGATGGTCTCTTCCGCCCTGATCAGGACCTTGCGGTCCAGATTTTCATATTCCTCTTTTAAGTCCGGTATGGTGGCCATAGAAACACCTCGCGGGATCGGAGACGGTGAAGCCGGCCGGCTATGCCAGCGAAGATCCAGCCATAACTCCGGGAAACATCATATGGCGAGAAATATCGCACTGTCAAAGCGCAAGGAATGCCGGTCTGCGGGATTTGGGCGTTAAGCATCAGGCCGGCCGATGGCCTTCTCCCGGATATACGGTTCACCGGGCACGACTTGCGCCGCCGGTTGGGCTCCGGCTAAGATACATCATCAACCATCACCAGGCACACCCCACCGCGAGGCCCACGAGGCATTGATATGGCATACTCTCTGGCCGACCTGGACGCGATGACCATCGACCTGGCCCAGCGCCTGCCCTTCGAAGAGAGGGACCGGCTGCTGGACCTGATCATCGCCGACGGCCGGCGCGAATCCACCCAGATGCAGTCCTACCGGGTGGGGCTCTATTGCGACTATTTCGAAGAGGACCTGGTGCGGATGCTAAAGGTCAAAAGCGTCAAGGTCCTTTCCCGGGGGACCACCGCTTCGGGATTCGACGCCGTTATCGTGGGCGATTCCGACGAGGAGCAGTACCGGGCCACCTTCCGCCACGTGGAGACGACGCTAAAGGCGGCGGGGACCGGCTTCCATCGGGTGGTCACCATGGTGGTGTTTTTGACCAACATGGACAATTGGCCCCTGTTCAACGACGTCTACCGGGAGTTCATCACCAACCCTCCCTGCCGGGCCGTGATCGGCACCACCGGCCTGGCCCAAAAGCCTCTGGCAATAGAGATCGTCGAATGCATCGCTTACAAAGTGGCTCCTTGAAAAATTCCCATAGCAACGCCTGACGACGGTTGCGGTTAGGTTAAGCACAATCAAATCCATTCGATCCAAGATGGAATGTACCGGGCTCGAACCGACAGGAGGATGACATGGCCGAGTTAAAACTGGCATACGAGGTACGCAGCTACAGCACCGGCACGGTGGGAAGGGCCATTTGCAACGTGCGGAACCATGCATTCGTGGCCGACGGCAGCGGCGGCGAGATGGTGGGCGCCGGTGAATTGTTCCTTTCCGGCATCGCCGCCTGCGCCGTGAACATGGTGGAGGGTATCGCCCGCACCGAAAAGATCGCCCTGGATTGGATGGATGTCAGCGTGGCGTCGTACCGCGATGCCGACGCTGACCACGGAGACCTGAGTCTCTACGACGGCATCCGGGTCAACTTCGAGATGTGGGGAGTGGACGACGACGAAGCCCACCGGTTGGTGGACACCTGGAAACGCCGTTGACCCCTCTACGGTTCGGTCGCCGTGGCGACCCCTGACACCACCGTGGACCTGACGGCCCACGCAGATCCCCGCCAGCGAGGCTAGCCAACCCCCCCGGCCGGACAACCTGCGGCATCGCCCGTTACGGGCGTAACCGGCGCTGCCGTGAAGCATAAAAATCCCTCAGGCTAGATTCGTGGTTCGACCGGCTCGCCATGAGCGGTGGATGGCCTGGTTGGTTGTTTTTTCCGTATCAACCGCGCCGAATCGACCCCACCCAGCACCGTGACACTCAACGGGCTTACGCCGAGCGGAATCCCGAAAAACCGCTCATACTGAGCTTGTCGAAGGACGGGCCGGCTTTGGCTACGGCCGTCCGAGGATGAAGCCGAACGCCCAAAGCCGCGGTTCGACAAGCATCTCCTTTCCTAACCAATTCCCCCTGCATATTTCCCCATGGCATGTCCACTGTGCCCGGCGATGAATCCCATGACGCTATAATCATCGGTGAACCATTCAGATTTGCCGAGGGATTGATCTCATCGACGGTTTCTTGCTGGCCGCCATCGGCGCGGCGGGAGACGGTGACGCCGGGCTGGTCCGGGATTTCGCCATAATCATGGCGGTGGCCGGGGGAGCCCTTTTGCTGTTTCGCCAGTTCAAGCAGCCTCCGGTTTTGGGCTATCTGGTGGCGGGGGTGATCATCGGGCCTTTCACCCTGCCCGACCCGCCGGTCAAGAACGTGGAAACCATCCGGCTGCTGGCCGACCTGGGCCTGGTGCTGCTGCTCTTCGGCGTCGGGCTGGAATTGGGCTGGCAGCGTATCCGGGGCATCGGCGGCACGGTCATCATGATCGCCCTGGTGGAATTCACCGTCATGTTCGCCCTGGGTTACGAGCTGGCTATTCTGATGGGCTGGGGCAACATCGAAGGGATTTTCCTGGGCGCGAGCATCTCCGTCAGCAGTACGGCGATTCTGATGAAGATGCTGCGGGACACGGATAGGCTCTTGACCATGCGGGGCAGGCTCATCGTCGGCATCCTGGTGGTGGAAGATTTCATCGCGGTGATCATGCTGACCGTCCTTTCCGGTCTGGCCACCACGGGCACGGCCAACATTCGGGACATCGGCTTCCTGGTGGGTAAGCTGGGCATCTTCGGAGTGGCCGCCCTGGGTTTTGGCGGAATCTTCGCCCCGCGATTGATCCGATGGGTCAGCCGCTTCCACTCCGATGAGGCCATGCTTATCACCGGGTTGGCCTTGTGCTTCGGGCTGGCGCTGGCGGGACAGCAATTGGGGTTGTCGGCCGCGGCCGGGGCCTTCTTGATGGGCGCGGTGCTGGGCGACTCCGACCATTCCGAGGAGATGGGCCGCGTCATGAGCCCGGTGCGGGACATGTTTGCGGCCCTGTTCTTCGTATCCATCGGTATGTTGATAGATATATCCCTGGCCGTGGACTACCTGGTCCCGTCCCTGATCGTGGCCGCGGTGTTCATCGTCGGCAAGATCGTGGCCGACAGCGCGGGCACCCTGCTGGCGGGATACGGTGGAAGGACATCGCTGGGGGTGGGGATGGGAATGCCCCAGATGGGTGAATTCTCCCTGGCAATGGCCAAGGTTGGGGCGGATTTCGGCGCCGTGGGCGGGTTCATGTATCCGGTGATAACCATCACCACCGCAGTCACTGCGGTGCTTTACCCCACCATATTCCGGTCGGTGGACCGGGTCACCGATTTCCTGGAAAGGCGGTCTCCCAGGATGCTGAAGCAATACGGGGAGAGTTTGGTGCTATCCCTGGCGGCGTTGCACAGCGCCTTTAGCTTTACCACTCCCCGCGCCCGCCGCATCCAGAGGTCGGGCAAGCTGATCTTCTTGAACCTGGCGATCATCATCGTGATCATTGGGTTTGGCACCGGCGCCCTGCGGTTCACCTCCGAGTTGTCAGGCCTCCTCCGCCTCAGCGAAAGCCTGCTGGGCCTGGTGGTGGGGGTATCGGTTCTTGGCCTTTGCGTCCCTCCGGCATTGGCTATCTGGCGGTCGCTGCGGAGGCTATCCGACGAAATAGCGGGATACGTTTTTCCGGGGACCCGGGGGCTGCCGATCCCGATGTCGGGGAACACCGTCCGGGTGGTGGTGCGGGACAGTATCTTGATCTTGCTGCTGGCGGTGCCCGGAATCTGGAGCATACCCTTTATCTCCCAACTACTTTCCCTGGGGAACGTGTCAACCCCGCTGCCCATCCTTTTGATGCTGGGCCTGGCCGCGGGCCTGGCTTGGGCTGGGTTTCAGATCCACGGCGTTTTGGAGAACGCCTTCAGCCTCACGTTACTGGGCGCAGAACATGATTCGGGAAGTGCGGAACAAGGCCGCACTCAGGCCGGGGGCGCCGATGACACCAGCGGCGACGGTCAAACTCCGGCCGGACATTCAGGCGACGATGCCACCGCGGCCCACGAATCCGTCGAAGAATAGGCGTGCTCCCGTCCAGAGTTTGGCTTTCCCTCCTGAATGTTAGAATAAGCATCAGCCCAGGTAGTGGGTGATCATATCCAGCGCCATCCGTGGATTTTACCCGGATAATCTACTCTGCGATCAGCTTCGATCAGATAGAGGAGTCTCACGCCATGCGTATCTGTTCCTTTTTGCCCAGCGCCACGGAGATCATTTACGAACTTGGATTGCAGGACCAACTCTTCGGGGTGACCCACGAGTGCGATTACCCGGCGGAAGCCCCCAGCAAGCCCCACGTGGTGCGCAGCGTTTTTGAGGGGACCGAGACCGCCAGCGCCGAGATCAGCCGGGTGATCTCAGAGCGGCTGAAAGAGGGTTTGGGGATCTACGACATAGACCAAGACGTGCTGCAGGCCGCCCAGCCGGACCTGCTGCTGACCCAGGCCATCTGCGAGGTTTGAGCCATCTCCACTCGGCAGGTGGCCGAGGCCAGTGTGAGCCTGAGCAAAGAACCCAAGGTGATTTCCCTGGACCCCCAGTACATAGCCGACATTCTCCAGGACATACGCACCGTGGGCGCCGCCACGGGAACCGAGGATAAGGCGGAAGAGATCACCGGCCGGATGCAGGCCCGCATCGACGCGGTGTCCGCCAGGGCGTCCCTGGCCGCCGCCAAACCCAAGGTATTGAGCCTGGAATGGATCGATCCCCTGATCTACGCGGGACATTGGGTGCCCGAAATGGTGGAGTTGGCCGGGGGGGAGAATTGTTTCGGCAGCAAAGACGAGGGCTCGGGGCCCATGGATTGGACCGAAATGGCGGCCAGCCAGCCCGAGGTCATCATTTTCATGCCCTGCGGATTCGAAGTGAAGCGGGCGTTGCAAGATGTGTTATTGCTGTCGGCCAACGATGCCTGGGCTTCCCTCCCCGCGGTGCAAAACCAGCGGGTCTACGTCATCGACGCCAGCGCTTACACCAGCCGCTCCGGTCCGCGGCTGGTGACCGGCCTGGAGATCATGGCGGAGATGATCCACCCGGAGCTGTTCTCGGGGATGATACCCGAAGCCGGTGGGATAAGGCTTTTCGGGGAGTTGGTGAAGGTCTAGCGGGCTGCGCTGAGACCTAGTTCAAGCGGGGTCCCTGGAAGGGGTTGCGCTTGATCACCTCTTCTTGGA
>JADFPM010000191.1 GCA_022562335.1 Chloroflexota bacterium | reverse complement strand
GACCATTTCACGCCCAAGTGTCATTTGGCAGCGAATTTAGCTGCCATTGCGCCAAAAGCAGGTCAATATGTACCCCCTCAGCCCCCTGGGTATACACAATGTTAAGTCCTTCGGTCACACCCGCATCTCTCATGCCTTTTAAGTAACTACCTTCTAAGTAATTACGTTCAATCGGAGGCTGTCCGCCAACCCGTCCGCCTCCGACATCAGATCTATGATTTGCCCCTTGATCTCGTTGTATCTTTGCCATTCACTTGGGTTTTCTTCCTGCACCCGTTGCAAATCGATTTCCCTGGAATAAGTATGAAGATATTTCTCGAGAGTCTGTTCAATCCTCTGACGTTGTACTGCATCTGCTATGGTTTCTCCCAAGTACAGGCGCCAGTCTTTGTTCCCCTTAGATGAGTTACAGGCTTGGCAGCAAGGTACAAGGTTTCCGATTTGATGGCCGTACCCGCTCAATTGGGAGTTCTTGACCAGGCCCACCAAATGGTCCCACGAGGTGGCTGGGGAGGGGCAATACACACACTGGAGGTCGTTGAGGTCCGTTTGGCCGAGCAGAGACATGGCCTGGGTCAATCGCGCCTCATTGTAATCATCGCACGGGGCTAGCGCTGAAGCAAAGGCATGATTGATGGTGGTTTTCCGATTCCGAGTTATTGAATATGGCCGCAGGTGCCGTTTGATTCCAGCAAGGTTCATGTTCACCTCTTGTCGTTGCCAGCCAGTTCATTTACGCGATCCGAACCCTGGGCCCCACGGCCCCAACCCCCCCTCACACCACGTCGCAGTGCATCATGTCCTGGTAGCTCTCCCGGCGGCGTATCAGGCGGCTTTCCCCGTTGCGGACCAGAACCATAGGGGGGCGGGGATTCAGGTTGTAGTTGCTGGCCATGGACGGGCAATAGGCGCCGGCGGCGGGGATGGCGATGATGTCGCCGGTTTCCATCTCGGGCAGCATTATATCCGTGGCCAGCAGGTCGCCCGACTCGCAGTATTTGCCGGCTATCGTCACCTTGCGAGAAGGTTTCTGGTCTGCTTTGCCGGCGGCGATGACCTCGTAAACGGCTTGATACAGGGCGGGCCGGATGTTATCCCCCATCCCGCCATCCACGCTGACGTACCGGCGAACCCCAGGTATGTCCTTGATGGTGCCGACGCGGTAAAGGGCCACCCCGGCGGGGCCGATGATGGAACGGCCCGGCTCTATGATCAGCCGGGGCAGTGGCATGGAAAGTTCCTGGCAGGTGGAGATCATGGTGGAGACGATCGCTTCGGCGTATTCGCCGACATCCGGTGGTTCCTGGTCGCGGGTGTAGGCGATGGCAAAGCCGCCGCCGGGGCTGAATTCCTTGAGTTCCAGGCCGTCCTCCCTGAACTCGGAGGCAAACCGGATGACCAGGTCGACGGCCGCCCGGTAAGGCTCCAATTCGAATATCGGTGAGCCCAGGTGGAAATGGAGGCCCCGCAGGCTAAGATTGGCCGCTTGCAACGTTTGGCGGATCGCCTGGGCGGCGTGGCCCGTCTGTATGGAAAACCCAAACTTGGAATCCAATATGCCGGTGGTGGTGTGAGCGTGGGTGTGGGGGTCGATGCCCGGGGACACCCGTATCAGCACGTTTTGGATCTTGCCCGCATCGCCGGCGATGGCGTTGAGTATCTCCAGTTCGTGAAAACTGTCTAAAACCACCCACCCGATGTTGTTCTCCACGGCTTCGGCCAGTTCCTGGGGCGACTTGTTGTTGCCGTGGAAATAGACCTGGTCAAGGGGGAAATCGACGCTTTTGGCAAGGGCCAACTCACCGCCGGAAACCACGTCCAAGCCCAGGCCTTCCTCGGCGAATATCTTGGCCAGGGCCGGGTTGATGTAGGCTTTTGAGGCGTAAACCACCTGGGTCGCCGGGTGGCGTTTCTGGAATTCCTGCACGAACCGGCGGCATTTTTGGCGCAGGGATTCTTCGTCCAGGATATAGACCGGTGTGCCGAATTCGTCGGCGAGGTCCAGGGTGTCACAGCCGCCGATCACCAGATGCCCCTGGCCGTTGACCGTGGCGCCTTGGGGTAGGACTGTCTGGGGGATCATCGCTTCCGGGGTCATGGCTTGGGCTCTCCCTGAGGGATTTGTCAAAATGATGGCGGGGACCGCCGGCGTGTTGCCGCTGCACCGGCCCACGAATTCCGTGGACCACAGTAGGGCAATCATAGGCCCGCAGGGGATAACGGCGCAACCGCAGGCTCGGTTAAGGGCGTTCGTTGACGGGGTAATTGGCCCAGTATATACTCGCTCCCATCAGCCAGGCCACGCCTGCTGCCAACGGTTTTATGCTGAATCGCCTGGGGCCTGAACGCGCCTAAACGACGGAGGGGTTTGCAGTGAAACTGCCTATTAAGGTCACCGTGAACGGACAAAGCCATCAGTCGGAAGTGGAGCCACGGATGTTGCTGGTGCAGTACATCCGGGAAGAGCTTGGGCTCACTGGGACCAAGATCGGCTGCGATACCAGCCAGTGCGGTGCGTGTGTGGTGATGATGAATGGCTCTACGATCAAATCGTGCACCCGTCTTGCCGTGCAGGCCGACGGCGCGGACATCACCACCATCGAAGGCCTGGCCACTGATGGCGATCTTCACCCGGTCCAGGAAGCTTTTTGGGAGAAACACGGGCTTCAGTGCGGCTTCTGCACGGCCGGGATGATCATGACCGTGGTGGAATTGCTGCAGCGAAACCCCCATCCCACCAGCGAAGAGGTGCGGCGCGGACTTGAAGGGAACCTGTGCCGGTGCACCGGATACCAGAACATAGTCCGCGCGACATTGGCCGCCGCCGAAGCGGGGGGAGGGTAAGCCATGACCACCAGGATATTTGGTTCGGGCATTCGCCGGCGCGAGGATCCGCGGCTGATCACCGGCCAGGCGACCTATACCGACGATATTCAGTTGGCGGGGACGGTCCATGCGGCGATCCTGCGCAGCCCTCACGCCCACGCCAGGATTACCAGGGTCGACACCAGCGCCGCCGGTTCGGCACCCGGCGTGATAGCGGTCTATACCGGTGCGGACACCGATGGTGTTTTGAATCCGATACCCTGCGCCTGGGTGGTGCCGGACTCCGATTCCAAAACCGTAGACCATCCGGCGATAGCCAAGGATGTGGTGCGTTACGTGGGCGACGCCGTGGCAGTGGTGGTGGCTGAAACCCGGCACCAAGCCGAGGACGCATTGGAGTTGATCACCGTTGACTACGAGACGTTGCCCGTTGTGGTCAACCCCGAAGCTGCGTTCCAGGACGGCGCGCCCCAGCTTCACGATGACGCGCCCAACAACCAGGCTTTCCACTGGGTGGCGTCGGGCGGCGACGTCGATGCCGCCTTCGCTTCGCCGGAGGTGTTGATTCGGGAAACCATCGTCCAGCAGAAGCTGATTCCCAATGCGATCGAGCCCCGGTCAGCAGTGGCCAGCTGGTTGGGCCGAGCGGGTGAGTTGACCCTGTGGAGCACCACCCAAAACCCCCACATTTGCCGGCTTCTTACCTCCATGGTCACGGGCGTGCCCGAGCACAAGGTTCGCGTTATCGCGCCTGAGGTGGGCGGAGGTTTCGGCAGCAAAGCTCCGCTGTACGCGGACGAAATGATCGCCGTTTTCTGCTCCATGCGGCTGGGACGCCCGGTGAAGTGGACCGAGACCCGGTCGGAGAATTACCAGGCCACTATACATGGCCGGGACCATATTCAACACGTGGAACTCGCCGCTACCCGCGCCGGGAAGATAACCGGGCTCCGCTCCGTGGTTTACGCCGGCATGGGGGCGTATCTCTCGATGGCTGCCACCGGGATTCCCACCATCCTGCACGGATTGATGTATTCCGGTCCCTACGACATACCTGCCCTCAAGGCGGATATATACGGCGTGTTCACCAATACTACCCCGGTGGACCTGTATCGGGGAGCCGGCCGGCCGGAAGCGACTTTCTTGATCGAGCGTTTGGTTAACCTGCTGGCCGATGAACTGGGTGAGGACCCGGTGGAGATCCGCCGCCGAAACCTGATACCCAAGTTTGAGGATGGCCACGACATACCTCTAGGCCTCACCTATGACAGCGGTGACTATGAAATGAACCTTGACACGGCCCTGGACCGGGCCGGTTACCAGCAGCTTAGAGAAGAACAGGCGCGGCTCCGGGAGCAGGGAACCTATATGGGCATTGGGGTATCCTGCTACTGCGAGATATGCGGCCTGGGCCCCTCCCAGGTGGCCGGGGCGATAGGATTCGCCGGAGGCCTGTGGGAGAGCGCCACGGTCCGCTTCCATCCCACGGGTAAAGTGACGTTATTGACCGGCACCTCTCCCCATGGCCAAGGGGAGGAGACCACCTTCGCCCAGATCATCTCCGACGAATTGGGCGTGCCGGTGGAAGATGTGGACTTGATTCATGGAGACACCGACAAAACGCCCATGGGCTGGGGCACCTACGGAAGCCGGACCACCGTGGTCGGCGGCGGTGCATTGGCCCTCAGCGCCAGGAAACTCAAAGAGAAAGGCAAGATACTCGCGGCGCACCTGTTGGAGGCCGCGGAAGCGGACATAGAATACGAAGATGGCAAGTTCTTCGTGAGGGGGTCGCCCGACCAGAACAAGACCATCCAGGAAATCGCGTTCAGCGCCAACGTCGCGTGGAATATGCCGGAAGGCATGGAACCGGGGTTTGAGGCCACTACTTTCTACGACCCTCCCAACTTCACCTTTCCCTTCGGCACCCACGTGGCGGTGGTCATCGTGGACCCGGACAACGGGTTCATCCAACTGCGGCAGTACCTGGCGGTGGACGACTGCGGTCCGCAAATCAATCCGGTGATCGTTGACGGCCAGGTTTGCGGAGGAGTGGTCCAGGGAGCGGGCCAGGCTCTGTGGGAAGGCGCGGTGTACAACGACAACGGCCAGCTGCTCACGGGTTCGTTGCTGGACTATGCGGTGCCCCGGGCACATATGCTGCCGGACATTGAAACCGCCTCCACGGTCACACCTTCGCCGCATAATCCATTGGGGGTGAAAGGCGTAGGAGAGACCGGCGCGATAGCGTCGACCGTGACCATCTACAATGCGGTCCTAGATGCTCTCAAACCTCTGGGAGTCACCAAGCTGGACATGCCATTGACCCCGGAAAAGGTCTGGCGGGCCATACATCAGACGACCGGGGGGAAATAGGCATCAACCCACGGGGCAACACGGGCATCCGCATCAACACGGTGAAAAGGGAGATAAGCCATGTACGCGGCTGAATTTGATTAC
>JADFPM010000190.1 GCA_022562335.1 Chloroflexota bacterium | reverse complement strand
AATACCTGCGCTAAAGTGTCCTGGAAACAAAAACGCCCCGGTTTTGCAAAGCCGGGGCGTAATCATTAGCATGTTTCAGGCGGGGGAGAGCCGAACTATACCGCACACCATATCTGGGAAATCCACATCAGTTACGCTGATCGTTGGGGTGGAGATGACCGCAGCCTGAATTTGTTTATCTTTCTTGGCGTAAGGAGCCCATCAATGGACTAATCACTTCCTCAAGATTGAGTGCTAGTTGGCGCCAGCCTTGTCATATTCAGGTCCTCCAATCAGCTATCACCAACACCATCAGTCCGTGTTTCAGGTATGAATGGACTCTCCCCGGTCTCCCCATCCACTCAAACCCGCCGATTCTTCGTTATGATGCCTTCCGGACCAGTTTGCACTCCAAAGTAAAACGAAGCTGGGTAATTGAGTACACGTCGTCACCACGCGCGGTTGGGGTCTTCTCAAAGCGCCTGGTGACATCGGTTTCCAGACGCCGGGTTTTCGTAAACGGACGCTGGTTAGCGGGGGTGGAAGATGGAGTCCTCCCCTGGAAGTCCATCTTTGTTTGCGGAAGATGCGGCGGCCTTGTTTCGGCCCCAGGGAAAGAACGGGACGGAAACCAGGGCCAGGGCCGCGGTGCCAAGACCTAATTTGGTCAGAAAGCTGCGGCGGGACTCGCCTTTGTTTCCGGGATTAGAATCCTCGTTTGCCACGTTGCGCTCCTTTGGGCGGGGTTCGGGCCACGCTTGAACCGACGATTGCTGATCGGCAGGGACCCGGGAAGATGGACGGTTGCTCCCCGTGTGAATGACACCATCGATTCTATCTGGTCCGGGTGAAAATGCAACTGCTCTGACCGGTTCCTTGGGGCATCAATCGCCGGGGTGGTCATCCAACACCATCTGGGCCACCCGGCGGCCCATGCGCACCGAGTAGTTGGTCCCCCGGTCTTCCGGATATATCTGGGTGGTGTTGGCCAGGTAGAGGTTCTTGATGGGCGTCCGGTGGTCCGGCATCTTTTGGCTGTAGTTCACCCCGATGATGGGTTGGGCCCCATCCACCTTATGATGGTGGTAACCCAGTATCCAAGACCGGTCGAAATCGGGATTGATCCTCTTTAGGTGGGGGATGAATTCTTCCAGCAGCTCGTCGCCGCTTTTCCGGTACATCTCGCTATCCCGGCTGGGGTAGTTGCTAAAATAAACGATGTGCCGCCCCCCGTACAGGGACCGGTCGATCATGTTTGTGTGCTCAATGACGGCCACGAAGGGAAAGCTCCGGTCGGCCATGTTCAGCCAGTATTTGGAGGAAAGGGGACGGTCCAACTCCAGTATCATCAGCACGGCCGACAGGTATTGGGCGGATTCCAACAGGCCACGGTAATCATCGGGCAACTCCGGGACCAGCCGGGTGAAGATATACGAGGGAGTGGTGGCGATGACCGCATCGTAATCCTTGGATTCCGGGTTTTGGCCCTCCAACTGGACTTCCAGCCCTTTGGCCACCCCATCTTCGACCAAGACCCGGTTGACCCCGGCCGAAATCTGCACCTGGCCGCCTTGCTCAACCACGCGCTGGCCCAACACATCGAAAACCTCGCCGAAGCTGCCCATGGGGTATCCCAGGCGCTCCTTTTGCAGGCCTTTCCCCCGGGAAGCGACCCGAAGGTATATCTTGCCCCACAACCAGGTCATGCTTACCTGGTCGAAGTATTCGCCGAACTTGCCCCGCAGCAGGGGCTCCCAGATCACCTGGTAAACCCGCTCCCCCATGTGGGCCACTATCCAGTCCCGGGCCGTGACGTTTTCGAACTTTCGCCAGTTGGTGGTCTTCTGCAGGACAAAGGTCCAAAAACCCACCCGGAATCTCTGGGCCAGCGTCAAGGGCTTGAACCGCAACAGGTCCATCGGCGTGGAGAAATCCCAGATCCTGCCGCCGTAGTACAGGCCCACCTTGGATTCCAGCCACTCCAGCTTGTCCCCCAGGCCCAGCTCGTGGATCAGGTCCACCATGTCGGTGTCGCTGACGAAAAGGTGGTGATACCCCTTTTCCAGTTGGCCTCCGCCCACCGGGAAGGTGGAAGCCTGGCCCGCCAAAAATGGGGCCCGCTCGAACACCTCGGCCCGGTGGCCCTTCTTGGTCAACTCGTAAGCAGCCGCCAGCCCCGCGGCGCCACCTCCGATGATTCCTATCTTCACTTCACATCCTTTTCTGTGCCAAAAGGTTCGCCGGAAAGTTCAGGTGACGGTGACGGGCCGGCTTCAGTTGGTGAAACCCTTGACCCCGACGTGAGTTGTTTGAGCGAGATGTTTTGGGTGAATAAGATCGCCAGGCCCGCCAGGTTGACGGGGAGCCATAGGGCAACGATATGCAGGAACACGGAATAGGCCGCGGCCACCGTTGGGCCCGCTCCCAGGGCCACCAGGGTTTGTTGCGCCACCAGTTCAAAAGGACCGATGCCCCCCGCCGCGGTGGGCAACGACGTCACCAGGTTGGAGGTCGCCGTCAGCAGCAAAGCGGCCAACATGAACACCCAGACCGACGGGAATAATCCGTCCAGCCCAAAGGAAAATCCAACCAGGAAATACATGGAGCCTTCCAGGAGCCAAATGGGGAGGGAATACAGGAGCAGGGCCAGATGCTTGCCCGGAGAGTTTAGGATTGCCAGTCCTTGGATGAATGAGTGGGCCAGGCCCTTGATTTTTTCCCGGCCCTGGGCTGTGGGTATAAAACGCAAAAACCACCCGGCCAAGGCGCCGTCGACGGAGATCTTGCCCAGAAGGGTCAAGCCCAATAATGCGGCCATAAATATGCCGACCACCCCCGCAGCCAGCACGGAGGTAGTGGCCCCGGATAGGGTGGCGTAGCCGTGGAATTGTCCAAGCATCAGCAACACCGGCGCGGTGACCACCGCGAACAACAGCAGGGTCAGGCCGTCGTAAACCCGCTCCACCATCACCGTCGCCAGGGCCGTGCTGGCGGAGCAATGCTCCCTTTTTGATAGATAGTAGGACCGTACCAACTCTCCCAGGCGGGCGGGCAAAAGGTTGTTGGCCATGTAGCCGATGACCACCACGGGATATAACCGGCCCACCCGAAAGGATGCTATGGGAGACAGCAGGTACCGCCAGCGGACCGCCCGGAAATAGACGGCCATGAAATACAGGGCGATGGCCGGAACGACGTACAGGTAGTTGGCATGCCGCAGGGATCGCCGGAGCTCAACAAAATCCACCTGGTAAACCAGGAGGCCCAGGAACAGGCCACTGACCGCCACACCAACCCAGAAGCGCCAATCACGCAAAAACAATCGATCTGTTCCTCTGGCCGGTTAATCTTGGAGCCGTAACACTCCGGGCCCCAGTTGATCAGGCATCGCCGGTCTGAAGTGACGGGCGCGACGCGAGAATGCCAGTATAATTGAGGCCGGCCGGGCCAAACAAGGCAATGGGCGCCGGTCACGGAAGATAGCTGTAATACTTGGCGTCGTACCAATCCCGTTCCAGGCGCCGGAACAACCAGTAGTCCAGGGCTTGGAACCAGGATTCACGGTCGACCGCCGAGGACCGGAAGAACTCCAGGTCTTTGGTGAATTGCTCTTTGCTGGGAACCCCGCGAAACCCCCAAAAGGAGCCCTCGGCCTGCCGGTTTTCGCCGGGTCTTCTATAGCTTTCCGGGAACCATAGCAGGTTTTGCAGGGGCCCCCGTTTTACGAAATGGGCCAGATATTCCATGTCCCGGTCGCCGTGGCCCATGGTCAACAACCGGGCCGAGGCTTCGGGAGATTCGGACACCCTTTTGCAGCCATCGTTCCAGCCATCTTCGGACTCGCCTTTGAAGCAGGCGAAAGACAGCGCCCCATCGACCTGGACATTTCGTACGTACCATTGGAATGGATACCAGACGTCGTAATCCACCACTACTTTCACATCCGGGGCATCTGGGCCGTTCTGGGGCCCTTGGTTGAACACCCGGCTGTTCAATTCGTTAAAGGTGTCCCGCAGGTCGGCCGCGCCCTGGGCGTAGACCAGGATCTCCACGTTGGAGTCGTCGTAGGTGTACGAGGCTCGGATAGACGCCCAAACACCGAACGCCAGCAACAGCGCCGCCATCCCCAAGCCGGCCATCGCCATTCCCTGCTTCGGCGTAGCGATGCGCACCAGGAAAGCGGCCGCTACACAGGCCATGGCGACGCTGGCCAGCAATGCCCACTGGGACAGGCCGAATACGCGCTCCTGATCCAGGTAGGTATAGAAGAGGTAGAGGCCGGCCGCTCCAACCAGGACCGTGAGTATCAGGATCGCCCCGGTCCCCTGGGCGGCGGCTTGGCGCCACCGCACCCTGTTTGCCAGGTCGCCCAGATACATGCCCGACAAGAACATGAAGGGCAGGGCAATATTCACCAACAACCAGGGCATTTTCTCACTGGTGATCGTGTATACCAGCATGTTCACCGCTGCCCACACGGTGATCACCACCCCCAGGAGATTGCCATTCTTCAGAAAATATATCGCTCCGGCCACGCCGAACACCACGGGCAGGAACTCATACACGGAAAGTCCTACGAAGTAGTAGTACCAAGGCTGGTTGCCCCGGGCCACGTCCTGTTGCTGAAGCCAGTAACCGACGCTCTGCCAAGAACCGCTGAAGATCCCCGCCAGGTTGGTGTAAAAAGTGGTATACAGCGTGACCCAGATGGCGTAAAAGATGGCGGCCAATATCAACCATTGCCCACCCAGCCACCGAACGCCCAAATATATAGAAAGCGCCAGCGCTCCCAGCAACAGGCCCCCGGCCGCCAGGTAGTTGACCGGTATGTCCCCCGAGCCGCCTTCGACCCTCACACTGCTGGGCAAGATCCAGTGGACCACCGAATCCACATCCACCACATGGGTGAACACGGTCAGATACGACGCCGTCAACGCCGCCGGAACCAGAAACAACAAGCAGCTTTTTCGCCAAGGATGCCTGGCCACGGCCAAAATGGCCAGTGCCGAGACCGCTAGAAGTCCCGCTATGCCCATCTCGGCGATGGTGGCCCCGGTCCAGTCACCCAATGGCCGGAGCACCACCAGCATGGTTGCGACGCTGACCCAGATGGGAACGCCGATACGGGGCCCCAGCCGGCGAATCGGTCCAACTGGACCGCCGGAGGCCCAGTGCCCCCTGGCCAACCAGCCCAGGGAGAGCACCCCCAGCGCTGCGGCCATGCCATGGAACCACCAGGGCCCGGCGAATAACGGGATGGCCACGTAGGGGCCAGCCCATTGTGGAGCGCCCACCAACCCGCCTCCGGCCCCCTCCCGGATGGCTAGGACCAGCCCCAGCAAATCCT
>JADFPM010000189.1 GCA_022562335.1 Chloroflexota bacterium | reverse complement strand
GGTCAGACTCGCCGTTGAAACCAAAACCCCGACCCTCGACCGCCGCTCATGGCAGGCCTGGCCAACCAGGGCTCTTGCCCAAACGAATCAAGCGCTGCCGATCGCCGCGGATCAAAACCCTTTTCTTAGCCTAGTCCAGGGGTACCGTGGTAACTTGATGGGCTTTTAGCGCCGGAAGCACTTCCTCTCCGAACCGCTTGACGTTGCGCATGAACATCTCGTGGGGCATGGCGCCCTGGTTCAGATTCAGCATCAACGTGTTGCCGCCCAGGCTGTCGGCCAACTCGATCAAAGAGTCCCTTACTTCCTCGGGCGTTCCCCAGCAAACCCTCTCGTTGCGCTGCACGTCGTCCAGGGTCATGCTCCGGAACCCCTGCATGGCTTTTAGAAGCCCTTCCCGGTTCTCCGGGCTGATGTAGTCGTTGTCCGCCTCGGTGCGGTAGCCGCTTTCCCTCTGCCGGGCCACGTTGTAAATGTTGCCGTGGCTGAATAAGGTGTGAAAGAAATAAAGCATATAAGGCCCGGCCTCTTTGACCGCCTGCTCCCGGCTGTCGGCCACGTAAACACTGGCTCCCAGGTTCAGGTGTTGCGGTGTGATCTTATGGCCGGCGCGGTCCAGGCACTGGGCGTAGAACCGGATCATGTCCTTCCTGACCGGTTGGGTGGCGTTGGCGCCGGGGGTGATGGGTATGTTCTCCCGGGCGGCCCACTCTATGGTCTCCTTGCTGATGGTCACCGGCACCCAGACCGGCGGGTGGGGTTGTTGCACCGGCCGGGGCCAGATGGCCACGTCTTTGTAGGACCAGAACTTGCCCTCGTAGGAGAAAGATTCCTCACTCCAGGCCAGCTTGATGATCTCCCAGGCCTCTTCGAACCGCGCCCTGGAATCGGCCAGATCTTCGCCGTAGGCGGCGTATTCCCGGGGGATACCCCGCACGAAGCCGGAGATCAGACGCCCGTTGGTGAGGCAATCCAACATGGAAAGCTCTTCGGCCAAACGTAACGGTTGATGAATCGGCAGGCAATTGCCGTAGATGAGCAGCTTCATCTTTTTGGTGCGTTGGGAAGCCGCCGCCGCCATCAGGTTGGGCGACGCCATCATCCCGTAGGGAGAGGTATGGTGCTCGTTGAAGCCGATGCCGTCGAACCCCAGTTCCTCCATCAATTCCCAGGCGTCCAGATGGTCGTTGTAGTTGCCCACCGCCGTCGCCGGATCGAAATGGCGTTTGGTCAGCGGGTAGGGCAATTCCCCGTCTACCTTCAGATGGTCCATGTGCACCGGGTAGGCGAGGTGGTCGAAACCCAAGATCTGCATGGTTGTGCTCTCCGTATCTCCGAAATGGGGCGCCGGTTTTGGGCTGTGGCTATGGATTACCGCTGAAACAGCTTAGACGCGCTGTTGGAATAGATGTCGTCCACCTGCTGCGGGGTCAGCCCGGCCGCTTCCACCGCGTCCTTGATGCCGCCGCCCATGGGTTCCCACACGTAATCCGACCCCAACATGACGTGTTCAGACCCCGCCAGGTCCAGCAGCAGGTGCAATGAACGGGGGTTGAGGGTGACTGTGTCGTAGTACATCATTGGCAGATACGACTCCGGACCCTCCAGCTTGAGGTCCACCAACTTCTCCATGCCGCGGAGGTAGGCCTGGTGGATCCGGCCGATCTGATAGGGGAGAAACCCGCCGCCGTGGCATAGCATCAGTTTAAGCTTGGGATAGCGGTCCAGCAGGCCGCCCAGGATCAGCTTGGCGGCCAATATGGTGGTGTCCAGCGTCCGGCCCAGGCTGAAGGCCAGATATGGTGGCCCCACGTTGGCCCATTTGCTGTGGCTGGCGCCGTGCAACAGAACGGGCACGTTCAACGATTCCGCCGCCGCCCATAACGGCTCCAGATTTGAATCAGAGATGTCTATGTCCACCGGATCGCTGGGCAACATGGTCCCCGACATGCCCAGGGTCGTGACGGCGTATTCCAGTTCTTTGGCCGCCAAGTCTCCGTCCCGCAGGGGCACGGCCGCCAGGCCGCCGTATCTGCCGCCGCTGTCGTTCGAGATCTGGGAGATGTGCTCGTTTAGCAGGCGGACCCAGGTGGCCTCCGTGTCTTTGGGGAGGGTATAGCCCTGAATGTCCAGCCACACGGCCAGTATCTGGCGGCCGATCCCATTGGAATCCATCCACCTGGCCCGGTCTTCGGTTTCGCAAAGTCCGCCTCCCGCCGGGCGCAGGGTGGGCAGGCCGGGAAACGTTATGGCGTGGCCGTTGGGGGTTTCTTCCACTTCTATGCCAAAGCTGGAGGCCGACCGTTTCACCTCTTGGAGGAATGCCAGGGGCGCTATGTGGGCATGGATATCGGTGCAGACGTGGGCGGGACCGGCGTCGGCCTGTTGTTGTGTCATGTTTACACCCAAGGGCAAATTTTCGCTGTTGTCTGGGCAGGGCACAGTGGCTGGGGGCCCGAGCCTGCCCAAGAGGGAGCATAAGGCCGGGTTTAAGGCGAGTCAAGCTGAAAACGGTAGGCTGCACCGTACCTGGCCTGCACCTAACCGTCGTATAATGTATCCAAGCGGTCACGGCATACTTAGTATTCAGACAGGGGGATTGCGCCGGACGGCCGGCCATCTGGACCGGGAATCTGGGGGTAACGCGCCTTTGACCGAATCTTTGGCGGGGAAATCGGCGTATACCTAACGCGACAGGGCCAAGACCGGGGCTAGACCGGTCCGGCACCACCGGAACATAGGTTGAGGATTGACATGAGATTACTTGCATATTTGGCGCCAGTCTTACTTCTGATCGCCGTGGCCTGCGGCAGCCAGGCCGAATCTGATGTGGCAGCGCCCACTTCCGCCGTGGATGTCCAGGCTGAAGCGGCAAGCGCGCCGGCGGCCGAATCGGGATCCGTGTCAACGGTGGTACCCACCCCCGGAGCCCAGGCGGCCGCGCCGGACGCCGCCCCAATCACCGGCGGCACCTTCATCCGGCTTTACAGCGACCCGCCCACCTTGGACCCCCACCTGGCCGGCGACACCACCTCCGCGGGTATCATAGTTGAGGTTTTCGGCGGCCTGGCCACCATCGACAAGGACCTGCAGATCGCCCCCGACCTGGCCGAAAGCTGGGACATCAGCAACGGCGGGCGCACCTACACCTTCCATCTCAGGGAGAACGCCACGTTCCACGACGGCCGGAAGGTCACCGCCCAGGACATCAAGTGGTCCATAGAGAGGGCGGGAGACCCGGCCACCCAAGCCCCGACGGTGGACCTGTTCCTGGGCGATATCGTTGGATTCAAAGATAAGTTAAAGGGCCTGGCCAGCGACGTCTCCGGGGTCAGGGTCATCGACGACCGGACGATAGAGATCACCGCCGATGCGCCCAAAGCCTATTTCCTGGCCAAGCTGACCTATCCCACCTCATTTGTCCTGGACAAGAACAACGTGACCCAGGACGCCTCCTGGTTGAGGGCCCCCAACGGCACCGGACCCTTCCGGCTGGCGGAATACACCCCCGGCGAGGTGATCCGGCTTACGGCATTTGAAGGCTATCATCTGGGCCCTCCCAAGCTGGCTGAGGTGTTGCACATCCTCAGCGGCGGCGACGCCATGTTGATGTACGAAAACGACGAGCTTCATGTCACCGGGGTGAGTTTCAACAACCTGGATGCGATCCTCGACCCGGCCAACCCGTTGAACCGGGATGTGAAGCAGGCCCCGGCCCAGTTTAGCACCTATTACATGGGAATGAACGTGAACGAGCCGCCCTTTGACGACGTGAAGGTGCGGCTGGCGTTGAATTACGCCATCGACCGGGACACCATATCCAGGACCCTGCTAAAGGGGCTGCTGGTCCCGGCCATCGGGGTTTTGCCTCCGGGTTTTCCGGGGTATCAAGAGTCGATGGGAGATTACACCTTTGACCCCGAGAAGGCCCGACAGCTCCTCAGCGAGTCCAAGTATGGGGCCAACATGGACGAGTTCCCCGATATAACCCTGTCCCTCCCCGGCTCGTTCGGAGCTTCGATATCCTCATCGACCGAGGCGATCTTGGAGATGTGGCGGCAGACGTTAGGCATCGAAGTCGATGTGCTGCAGACCGAATGGGCCACCTACCTGCAGGACCAGCGGGCCGGCCGGTTCCAGTTGACCGGGGGCTCGGGCTGGATAGCCGACTACCCGGACCCGGAGAATTTCCTGGATATACTCCTGCACTCGAAAAGCAGCAACAACCACATCGGCTACTCCAACTTGGAAGTGGACGACCTGTTGGAACGGGCAAGGACCGAGCAAGACCAGGAGAAGAGATTCGGACTGTACAACCAGGCCGAAAGGTTGATCCTAAAAGATGCCCCGTGGATACCGCTGTGGCACGGGGATGGTGGCTATGTCCTGTTGAAGCCCAACGTGCGCGACTATTTCCTGTTTCCCATGGTGATACCCAGGCTGCGGTACGTCTACCTGACGGACCAATAACCGAATGAGGGCGGCGGCGAATACCACCGAAATTCCGGTAAAACGCCGGCGCCGATTTTCTTGACGGCTTGGGTGACCGGGAGTACCATCGGCCCAATCTAAAATCCCCAATGGCCGGGACGGCAAACCGGATTTATCCCAGGCGTATCTATCCTAGAATGGAGGGCTACTGAAATGGCGATAAATATCCAGCGCATCGGACACGTAGGGTTCTTGGTTTCCGACTTCGAGCGTTCTTTCAAGTTTTATACCGAGGTTCTGGGCTGCACGCTCACCCACCGCACCAAGCGCGACAACGGCTCGGAGACCGCCTTCCTGCGGTTCGACGAAGACCACCACAACATCGTGATAGCCACCGCGCCTCCGGGCACCGACGTCAGCATCGACGGCCAGCCGGTGAGGCTGATCCAACAGATAGCCCTGGAAGTGGAGAACAGGGACGAATTCTTCAGGGCCCTGGCTCACCTTCACGAGCGTGGCGTGGAACCCGTGGCCGGTCCGCTGATCCATGGCATCGAGGGCGGCGGCAACGTGGGCGGCAGCGGAAGCCGGTCGTTCTACTTCTTGGACCCCGATGGCAATCGCCTGGAGATATTCACCGACGGCATGAAGGTGCCCAACGGCGAGCAGTTCCCACGGGCGGAGTACGCTGAAGCGATGAAGGCGTTCTCCCACGCTTAGAAGTCTGTAGCGCCGGCGGGAGCGAGGGAATCGCTTCCGCAAGCCTAAGACCGATGATTTTGGAGCCGGGCATCCCCGTTGGATGTCCGGCTCCCTTGTATTTTAGTGATAACCATATCAGCACGATATCTTCGGCATCCGGTTAAAATCCCCCAGTCCAGACCGGCGAGGAAAGTCCCGCCACCGTGGTGGACCAACCTGGCGTGAACTTCAACGGCCCTTGTGTTAGGCGTTGGGAATACTACCTTTTTAGACCTGTTTCGGCTTTGGC
>JADFPM010000188.1 GCA_022562335.1 Chloroflexota bacterium | reverse complement strand
TGAAGTCAAGCGCTTCTTCCGGCAGGAGTTCCTCAACCGAATCGATGCGTCAGTGGTGTTCCATCAGTTGACCAAGGACGAGATCCTGCAAATAGTCAACTTGATGATGGACCAGGTGCGGAAAGAGTTGGCGGAAAAGGAAATCGAACTTGAGTTGACCGAGGCCGCCCGGGTGTGGCTGGGAGAGAAAGGGTTCGATCCCGTGTTGGGCGCCCGGCCATTGCGCAGGTTGATTCAGAACGAAGTGGAAGACCGGCTTTCCGACGAAGTGCTCGGCGGCCGTCTGAACCAAGGAGACGTGGCGGTGGTGGATTTGGAAGAAGATTCCATCGTCATCAAACCCAGGAAAGGCACGTCCTCCAAGGAACAGGAACCGGAACCGGAAGCAGAACAGGAACCGGAACCGGAACCGGAACCGGAACCCGCTTCCGCATAGTCTGCAACAGGGCGCCAATCAGAGGCTACTGACAGAAGGCCCCACGAAAGTGGGGCCTTCTGCTGTTATAATCTGCCTGGCCGCCCGATGACGCCTGGAACCGTCTCATCCTGGGTCTCAGGTCTTTAGGCCAGGCTTGCAATCGATCAAACAGATGGAGAGGTAGGGGGTGTAGGGTGGTTCGCTCTGCGGAGAATCAACGGACGGTATTTGCCTGCCGGGACTGCGGCAACGAAACCGCCAAGTGGTCTGGATTTTGCCCGTCTCCGGCCTGCGGATCGGCGCTGCCCTTGGTGGAGGTGAAACCCGCACTAAAAGCACCTTCAGCGGCGAGTTGGAATTCCACCGGACGCCAACCGTTAGAGGAGTTGTCCCAACTGGACCCGGAAGACCGGCCCCTTATATCGCTGCCGGGCCAGGAGATCAACCGGGTGTTGGGCGGCGGCATCGTGGCCGGTTCTGTGGTGCTGTTGACCGGAGAGCCGGGAGTGGGCAAATCCACGCTGCTGTTGCAGATCGCCGGGTACCTGGCCTGCCAGGGCAAACATGTCCTTTACGTGACCGGCGAGGAGTCGCCGCACCAGATCAAAATCCGGTCGCAGCGTCTGGGGATAACGGGTGAAGGGATTTTCATCCTGCCCGAATCCGACGTGGACACCATCCTGGAAAAGCTGGATGAATGCCGTCCGGCGTTGGTCATTGTGGATTCTATCCAGACCCTTTACTGCCGGGAGGTTGCGTCAGGTCCGGGAAGTGTGGCCCAGGTTAGAGAGTCGGGCCTACGGTTGATGCGATGGGCCAAAAGCAGCCACACACCGGTATTTCTGGCGGGACATGTGACCAAGGACGGCGGCGTCGCCGGTCCCAGGGTGCTGGAGCACATGGTGGATGTTGTCACCTACTTGGAAGCTCAGGATGCAGGCGCTTATCGAATTTTGCGCAACACCAAAAACCGTTTTGGCTCGACATCGGAAGTAGGCGTGTTTGAGATGACCGGGCTGGGACTCACCGAGGTGACCGATCCCTCCAAAGCGATGCTCGCTCAACGTTACCACGAGGCGGTGGGAGCGGCGGTGGTCCCGGTCTTGGAAGGTAACCGGCCCTTGATGCTGGAAGTGCAGGCGCTGACTTCGCCATCCCACGGGCCAACTCCCCGCAGAGTGGGCAATGGGGTCGATTACAACCGGCTGCTGATGCTGTCGGCTGTCGCCAGCCGGCGCGGCGGTTTGGACTTGGCCGGACAGGATATCATTGTCAACGTTGCCGGCGGATTTAGGATCAGTGAACCGGCGGCCGATCTGCCGGTGGTCTTGGCTATGGCTTCCAGCCTGCTGAATCGGGCATTGAAAAATGACCTGACGGTCTTTGGCGAAGTCGGACTCAGCGGCGAGGTCAGGCCTGCTCCGCAAGCCCAGCGAAGGGTGCAGGAAGCCGCCCGGTTGGGATTCTCTCATTGTATCTTACCGGCTGCTAACCGCGAACAGGCGGACCCGCCACCGGGGATGCAACTGATTTACGTGGGTTCAGTGCGGGAGGCCGTCCAGAAGGCCCTTGGAGACGGGATCAGCCAGGTTCCGCCGGAGATTCCGCCGGCACTTCGGCAAGAGACGGCCCTTGCAGGGGTTTAAACGGTTGGTCTAGCCGTTAGTCTTCCGGCGAGGAAGCGGGCACCCCGCCCGGCATTTCGAATTCGTGGTCCTCGCAGGCCACCCACCTAGATCCGTCCTCGAAAACCTCTTTTTTCCAGATGGGAACCGTCTCTTTTAGACGGTCCACGGCTTTTTGACAGGCCTGGAATGCCTCAACTCGGTGGGGAGACGCCACTGCGACCACCAGACTGACTTCGCCGATGGGAACTATGCCGATCCTGTGGGCGATGGCAATGTCTTCGATGGAGAATTCGGCCCGTATCTCTTGCCGGATATCCTCCAGCTTCTTCAAGGCCATCTCTTCAAATGCTTCGTACTCCAAGGTCACCACCCGGCGGCCTTGGAAGTTATTCCGTGTGGTGCCCAGGAAGGTCACCACCGCCCCGTTGGTGTCATTTCTGACCAGGGCGGTGACCTTTTCGGCGTCCAATACGTCATGGGTAAGCTCGATCATTTTGCTATCCTCCACTGACCGGCGGTATCAGGCACACGTCGTCCCCCGGCTGGAGCAATGTTTCCGGCTCGGCGTAGTCGGCGTTTACCGCCACCACTATGGACACATCGGGAGGCGCCAAATTTGGATACCGGCGGCGCACCTCGGCTGTCAGATCGGCCACCGTTGATTTGTCCGGCAGGTCCAAGGAGACCATATTCCTGCCGGCACGCTCCCGGTAAAGGGCGAAAAATCTAACTTCTAATTCCATATCAGCAAGATCCGTATCAGCCGGCGGGGGAAGGGCCTCACAGTCTCATCATCATTGTTGATGGAGTGTGCCGTTGGAACGCTCGGGGATGATTGGTGGCCCGTCGCTGGCTGGACTTTTAATTATGGCACAGGCGGTGAAGTTCGGCCAGATGAACGCCCGTGAAGGACCCCTCAGGGGAAGTCACCAAGCTAGCAGATTCCAGCCCAGGTACAAGGTCCGCTCCGATCCGTTGAGGGTTACCGTCTGTGCCTCTTTGATCTTGATCCAGTAGATCTGGCCGCGCACCAATCGGGTCACCGTATTGAACGTGGCGAAAACCGGGCGGGGGTCGTAGTAAGACCACTCCTTGGTCGTGTTGTCAAAACTCCAAACCCTCACCAGATTCTCCGAGAGTGGCTCCAAGGCCGAGGCCGTATCGACGAATGGTAAAGGCGTGGCCGTGGGCAAGGGTGTGGGGGTGGGGTCGGGTTCGACGATCGTGAAGGTGGCGACGGCGCTGGCCCGGCCCACGGCTAACCGAACCACTTGAACCCCGAGGTCCAATTGGGGCACCAGGACGGATATGGATATCTGGCCGTCGGCCGGGGTGGTGGGCGCCTGGGAAGGCAGCACTGAAAGACCGCCGAAATCCACGGTGGTGGCGGTGGCGAATCCGGGAAACCCTTCGCCACTGAATTCGATGGTGGCGCCGGGGGCTCCTTCGTCGGGAATCAGTTTCAACGTGGGGTTGGGAACTTTGTGGCCGTCGGTAGCCGTCCCGGTGGTGCCCACTCCAGTGGCTGTCACCGTATTGCTGGAAGGGATGCCCGCGGTCAATGGGACGGTGAACGTCATCTCAAATTTCCCCTCGGCGTCGGGCGTGGCGGTCCCCACGAAATTACTGCCGTAGTCCAGCCTCACCGTTCTGGTGCTGGTCCGGGGATTGGAGGCCGGGAACCCGGTGCCTTTGGCGGTGACGATGCTGCCCCGGAAGCCCTCGTCAGGGGTTATGGTAAGGGACCGTTTGGCGATCTTTAAACTGGCCGTGTCGGACTGGCCGGCGCTGTCGGTGACCTTCATCACCAGGGTGCCGTCGGTTATCGTTGTATTGTTGACCGGTATGACCACGGTGACCAGCAGGTTCCCGCCGCTATCCAGGTTCACCGGATACGTAACCCCAGGAGGCTCCAGCGGCACGTCGTCCAGCGTGATGACGCTGGACCCGCTGCCGGTGATCTGATGGACACCGCCAGCACCCGCACCGCCGGGCGTGGCCGACGCCGTGAAGTTGGTTCCGGTGAGGGTTATCGTCTGGTTGGCCACGGCGGTGCTCGGCGATAGTCTCAAATTTGGGACCGGTGTGTTGGTGGGCGTGGGTGTGAGCAGTTGCGGCGGCGCCGAACTGACGATGGGGGTTGTCAGGCCCACCATGAGCCGTCCTGCGACGATGGCCCCGAGCAACAATAACCCGGCGGCGATCCCGGCCATCAATCCCGGTCTCATGCTGCCCTCGGGTGATCGGTATAATTCACGGGGTATTTTCGGTTCGGCATATTATCCGTCATCGTGGTAGAGATGCCAGGAGGTTTCCAATGACTCCCCATGGACGGCTGGAAGCCGACGGCGGTGTGGACCTATCGATGGCTGAGTTACCGGTGCGCCGTTAAATCGGCGGGTATTTTCAGTTTACCCCGGCAATCAAAGCCGCCGGTATCCCCAAGGCCGCCTAGCCCGAAGAATCCTGGGTTTCCTGCTCCTGGCCGACGCCTGGATCAGGGGTTTGAGTGGCTTGCTTTTGCTGCTCCGCGATCCAATTCTGCAACCATCGGTGGAACTCGTCCAGCGCGGGAGGCGACACGTAAAAAACCTCAATATCTTGGGGAAATTGCACCCGGTGGCGCTCGCTGATCATCAGCAGGCCGGTCTGGTCAGGCCCCAGGGTCTCATCGATTTGCCGTGTTATGTGCTCGTAACGCTCGCGATTGCAGTTGGCGAACCATTCTTGAAGCTGAAGAGTCACCTTTTCGCTGGCCAGGGGTATCATCAGGCACCGCTGGAGGTCCAGGGTTTCGGCGAGCAGATCCGCGTTTTCGGTGGCCTCCAGGGTAGCTCCCTCCCCGCACTTGGATTGGACGAACCCGTGACTGCGTTGGTCCCGGACCTCCAACTGCTTGAGCCCGTCATCACCGCCCTGGGTTAGACTTTCATGGTAGATGTGGGTCAAACCTCCCAAGGCCGACTCTAAAGAAGCCACCTGGGTTTGCATTTGATCCCAATATGTCTGAAGGATGGCCACTCCGTCTTTGGCATCGGCCGATGGGCCGTAGAGCAGAGGAACGAGTAGCAGTTTTCTGCGCCCCTGATACTGGCTGGCCGAAGGCCTCGTTACCCGGCCCAGTTCTTGCGCCATACCCGGCTCCTATACGAGACACCGTAGCGCCAACGTCTGGAGACGTCGGCTGCTCCCTGGAGTCCCGGCGAGGAAATGGCGGAGGGAGTGGGATTCGAACCCACGATACAGTTGCCCATATAGCGGTTTTCAAGACCGCCGCCTTCGTCCACTCGGCCATCCCTCCATAACCGCGGACCTCGTCGCCAAGCTTTTACCGATCTAGGACCGGTATGACCCTGGAAACGCGATCCGGCAGATGGACGGCGAGTTGCCGGAGGTCGCCCCCGGCCCGTCACCGTAAAACCATATTACCATAACGGCTATATCTAGCCTGGATCATGATGGAGGACCGAAACGGCGGCGGGATTGGCGTTTCGGCCGGGAGATTTCGCGGT
>JADFPM010000187.1 GCA_022562335.1 Chloroflexota bacterium | reverse complement strand
CAAAAGGGATGAAAAGCTGTCGTGGGTCAGCATCACCCCCTTGGGGACACCGGTGGTGCCGGCGGTGAACATGATAACGGTGGTGTCGTCGTCCTCGGCCTCGGGGAAGTGCAGTTCGTCGTCTCCGGCCCCCGCTACTAGCTGGTCATAGGACAGCATGCCGCCCTCGGCCGGTCCGTCCAACACCACCATCCGTTCCGGCGGCAACGCGGCGTCTCCCGAGGTGGGGGCCAGGTTGACATAACGCTGGCCCAGGAACAACATGCTGGGCTGGGCGATGGACAGCATCTGCTCCAACTCTTCGGTCTTGGCCCGGAAGTTTATGGGCAGGTATATCGCGTCCAATTGGGCGGCGGCGAAATAGAGGACTATTCCGTGGGCCCCGTTCACCTGCATTATGGCCAACCGGTCGCCTTTGCCCACACCCATGTCCGCCAGGGCGTTGGCCAGGCGGTTCACCCGCCCCTGCAAACCTTCAAAGGAGATATGTTCGTCGTCGAAGATGATTGCGTCACGATCCGGCACAATGGCGCTGGAGATCATTAAAAATTCCGATGTCCTCATCGATATTCTCCTTCAATGGCAATGGCGCAATGGCAATCGCGCGCCGGGGTCTGCCGGTTTCACGCGCCGCTGGAATTTGCGATCGCCGAGAGGCGGGCTTCCAGCTCCAACCCGCGTTCCAAGTCAAGGTCGAGCCCCTGGGCCAATGCTTGCTTGGCCGCGGCCATGGCCGGCCGGGGCGCCGATGCCAGTTTTTGGGCCAGGTCCATTCCCGCCGCTGTCAATTCATCGGCATCGACCACCCGGGTGATCAGGCCCATATCGAGGGCTTCCTGGGCGTCGAAGCGCCGGCCGGTCAACAGCAGGTCCAGGGCTCGTGAAGGGCCGGCGCTTCGAGGGATGGTCTGGCTCCCTCCGGCGGCGGGTATCATACCTAATTGCACTTCGGGCATGGCAAAAACCGTGTCTTTGGCCGCCATCCGCACGTCGCACATCAGCGCGATCTCCAGGCCAGACCCGATGCAATAACCGTGCACGGCGCACACCACCGGCCGGTCCAACCCCAGAAGCTGGCCCCAAACGTCCCGCTGCCAGCGCACCCGGCGGGCCACCACCTGGGATGGCGCGGTGCCAAATTCCGTCAGGTCGGCGCCGGAGCAGAAGGCCCTTCCCTCTCCCGTTATCAGCAGGGAGGCGACATCCGGATCGTCGGCCACCGCCGCCAACGCCTGGGAGAGATCGTCGCGCATCTGGATATTGTAGGCGTTGAGCACCTGGGGCCGGTTCAGGCTGATGCGGGCCACCGCGCCGTGCTTCTCATAGATGATTGTGTCGAACTGGGACAATTCTTCTCCCGGAGTTAGACCATTGTGGTCCGCTATCGGTGTTTGGGATGCCGCTTATGTTGGACCCGGCTTATGGGCAAGGTTTCCAGGCCTTGCCCCGGATGTTTCGCCCCGATTGCGATCGGGGCTGGCTCAGCATGACAATCGTCATATGAACACGCATGCACACCGGCTCAACTGGCGGGAGATGCCCGGCGGTATAGATCGTCCAACTCCAACTCGGAGTACCTCAGGCCGATGTTTTCCAGGTTATGGGCGTCGCTGACCTCCAGGGTCAACAACCCGTGGGCATCGGCGATCTCCTGGACCTGGTCTTTACGGATATGCCAGTTGTGTATGTAGTTGTCTATTTCGATGGCGTGGATGCCCTCTTCGATCAAGATGTTGGGTGAATAGTACCCAGGGTGGCAATAGGTGCGGAAAACGCCGCCGCCGGGCAGGAATAGCTCGGCGATCTGGTACTCGTCGAAGGGGCTCTCGGGTGGCCGGACCTCTATCTCCCAGCCAGGGATGATTATGACCTCTCCGGGATAATGGCGTTCCACCAAGTCCCGAAATTCAAAGGCCCATTCCTTGTTGTGGTGATCGGTGATGGCGATGCCATCTATCCCCGCGGCCTTGATCTGGTTCACCACCTTCTCTGCTATTTCCAGAGAGGGCGGCTGGAAGTGAAATGCCTCCCATATATGGGTATGCAGGTCCAGCTTAACGCTCAAAGATCACCATCCTGATTTTTTGAGGTGTTCCAGAAACATGTTGGTTGGGCTTTCATATAGCCTGGGGGCCAACCCGCGGTCCAACGTGCCTCACGACCCGCTGAAACGAGGCGGGCTGCGGTCCAGGAAGGAACGGATTCCTTCGGCCCGGTCGCCGGTGCCGTGCAGAAGAACGTTGAGGTCAGCCTCAAGGCCCAACCCCTGGTTTAGGGACAGGTCCATACCTTTCAGCACTGCTTCTTTGACGTAACGGGCCGCCACCGGACCTCCGGCGGCGATACTCTCCGCCAATCGCTGGGCTTCGGCCATCAATTGCTCGCGGGGCGCCACCCGGTTGATTAGACCCATGGCCAACGCCTCAGTAGAGTCTACCACCCGTCCGGTAAGCAACATGTCGCGGCCCCACGCCGTGCCCACCAAACGGGGCAGCCTCTGGGTCCCACCGTCCCAGGGCAACACACCCTGGGCCAGGCCGGTGAAGCCGAATCGGGCGTCCTGAGCTGCTATTCTGATATCTCCGGCCAGCGCCAGTTCCAGGCCGTGATCAAAAGCGTCGCCGTTGATGGCTACGATCACCGGTATGGGCAGGGATGCCAGGGCAGAGGCCGCCTGATGGTCGTGGATCCAATGCAGGTCCGGGGAAAACGCGACATCCGGCGAACCTGCCGGATCATGTTCATCGGGCCGGTGCTTCCCTGCCGTGTCCTCTCCCGTGTCCAGGCCGACGGAAAAACAGGCGCCGGAACCGGTTAACAATGCCAGCGCCAGCCCGTCATCCTCGCCGATGACCTGACAGGCTTGGCGAATCTCGGCGGCCATGGCAGCGTTGATCAGATTGCCGTTTTCGGGGCACGATAGCGTCAACTTGGCCATCGGCGGGCCGGATTGAAATTCTAGAGTCGTATAAGAAATCTTCGCGCCTTTATACAGTAAAACGGTTTATTATCCCAGTGGCTAAATAGTAGGACGCCACACCGTCTCTTGACAAGGTTTGGGGCCATGTTTACCATAATCAATTGGTCGCCTTGAATGTGCGACAAATAAGGCCGTGATTCGGCCTGGACAAGACCAAATAGTCAAGGAGGCAACGGTGGTGAACTTCGTTCCGTTGGGTGAGCGCGTTATCATTCAACCCATTGAACTTGATCAGCAAACCAAAGGCGGTATATTCCTGCCTGATACAGCTAAAGAGAAGCCCCAAGAAGGAAAGGTCGTTGCGGTTGGACCGGGCCGTGTGGCCGACGACGGGACCCGCATCCCCATGGAGTTGGCTTCGGGCGACCGGGTCATATACTCCAAATTCGCCGGAACCGAATACAAAGACGGGGACGACGAGTACCTGATCCTAAGGGAAAGCGATATTTTGGCCAAGGTCTCCTAACAAACGGAGGAGACCCGGGCGGTTGAAAGAACCGCCGTTAAAAGACAAGCGGATTTAGATATTTACTTAGGAGGTCCGGGATGCCCGCAAAAAAGATTACTTACTCTGAAGAAGCGCGCAAGTCGCTTCGGGCCGGAATCGATGCCCTGGCTTCGTCGGTTAAAGTTACCCTGGGGCCCAAGGGACGCAACGTCGTTCTTGACAAGTCGTTTGGCCCGCCCCAGGTATGCAGCGACGGCGTGACCATCGCCAAAGAGATAGAGTTGCCCGACCCGTTCGAGAACATGGGCGCTCAACTTTTGAAAGAGGCTGCGACCAAGACCAACGATGCCGCCGGCGACGGCACCACCACTTCCGTGGTGTTGGCCCAGGCCATCATCAACGACGGATTCAAGAACGTGACCGCCGGCAGCAACCCCATGGCGATCAAGCGGGGGATCGAGAAGGCTGTGGTGGCGGTGGTGGACGAGCTTCTGGCCATGGCCCAGCCGGTGGAAACCCGGGAAAGGATCGGCCAGGTGGCCAGTCTTTCCGCCCACGAAGAAGCCATCGGCGAGACCATCGCCGAAGCCATGGAGAAAGTCGGTAAAGACGGCGTCATCACCGTTGAGGAATCCCGTGGCCTTTCCGACGAGATCGAATATGTCGAAGGCATGCAGATCGACCGTGGATACATCTCACCTTACTTCATCACCAACGCCGACCGGATGGAATCGGCGATCGAAGATGCCACCATCGTCATAACCGACAAGAAGATTTCCGCCGTTTCGGACCTGCTGCCCGCTTTGGAAAAGCTGCTCCAGGTCGGAAAGAAGAACGTGGTCATCGTCGCCGAAGACGTGGACGGCGAGGCCTTGGCCACCCTGGTGGTCAACAAGCTTCGTGGCACCCTGAACGTTTTGGCGATCAAAGCTCCGGGCTTCGGCGACCGCCGCAAGGCCATGCTGGAAGACATCGCCATCCTCACCGGTGGCAAAGTCATCAGCGAAGATACCGGCCAGAAACTGGACTCGGCCAACGTTGAAGACTTCGGCACCGCCCGCCGGGTTTCGGCCACCAAGGACGAGACCACCTTCGTGGAGGGCAGGGGTTCCGAGTCGGATATCCAAGCCCGGATCAACCAGATCAAAGCCCAGATCGAAGACACCACCTCGGAGTTCGACCGGGAGAAGCTGCAAGAGCGGATGGCCAAGCTGTCCGGCGGTGTGGCCGTGATCAAAGTCGGAGCGGCTACCGAAGTGGAGCTCAAAGAGCGTAAGGCCAGGGTGGAAGACGCCCTTTCGGCCACCCGTTCCGCGGTGGAAGAGGGCATCGTTCCGGGAGGCGGAGTCGCCTTGGTCCGGGCTCGGCGAGCCTTGGACGACCTCGGGATGACCGGCGACGAGGCTGTAGGCGTGGAGATCATAGGGCGCGCGCTGGAACAACCCCTGAGGCTAATAGTCGAGAACTCGGGATTCGAAGGCTCCGTGGTGCTCAACGACGTGAAGAAACAGGCCGACGACTACGGCTTCGACGCGGACGTTGGCGAGTACGGCCCCATGCTTGAGCGCGGGATCGTTGACCCGGCCAAGGTCACCCGGTCCGCCCTCCAGAACGCGGCCAGCGTCGCCGCCATGGTGCTGACCACCGAGTCCATGATCACCGAGATACCCCAGGATAAGGCGGCCATGCCGGCCATGCCTCCTGGCGGCGGGATGGACTTCTAAGCAGAGGTCCAACTCCAATCGTTGACTCAGAGGACCGCCCTGACGTCCCAGGTATCAAGGGACCGGGGCGGTCCTTCTTTTTACATGTTTTCGCATGAGCCAAAACACCGGCACATCCCAAAGTCCACCGGGACGCACCAAGGTTTTCCCATCTCCTGAAGCAGCATTAGAAGACCTGGCCGACGGGTCGGTGGTGCTCATTGGTGGGTACGAGGGAATGGGAGTCCCCGAAGCGCTCCTGAGAGCCCTTTTGGCCAAGGGCGCCCGTGATCTCACCTGTATCTGCCAGGGGGCTTGGTCCTCGGGGCCGCAGGGCCATGACGGGGGATTGGACCGGTTGGCCGCCTCGGGCCAAATGTCAAAGCTGATAGCTCCGATGCCCTTCCTCCCCGGAGATTTGCCCAAGACCTCAGCTCGATACGGCGTGGAGGATGCCTGGAG
>JADFPM010000186.1 GCA_022562335.1 Chloroflexota bacterium | reverse complement strand
CTATCGCGGCCGTTTGCCCGGCGGCACTACCACTCCACCGGCGCCCTGACGAGATTCCGGCGCAACCGCCAGCTTCTTGGTTCCAGGCGGGGGCTCCATGCTCGTCGATGCCATCCTCCACCGGGACTTCATCGTCCAGCAGACGGCGGTGCTGCTGACGGCGGCCATGGTGCCGGCGTTGAACCTGGCCATCGACCTGGTGTACGGCGTTCTGACTCCTAGGATCCGCTATAGTCAAGGCGCGGGGACAGGGGAAGGGCTTTGAACTGGATAGTCTATATTCTGAAATGCGCTGACGGGACCCTATATACGGGCATCACCAATGATCTGGACCGCCGGATTTCCGAGCATGAATCGGGGCAGGGCGCAAGATATACCAAGGGCCGTGGGCCATTTGAGCTTGTTTACGACGAGATCTGCCAGGACAGGGGGGAAGCCTCAAGACGGGAGATCGAGATAAAATCATTAGACCGGGATCACAAATTTAAGCTGATTTCAGGAAACCGGTCCTGAAGTTGATAACATAAGGGGAATACGGCCAAAGGATACGACCAATGCGCGGTTGCCCGAAGCAAACCAGAGTACAGCTTGACCGCAACAAACTGAGTCTCGGCTTGTTTGGCGCTAATTGTTCAGGCGGACTTGCCGTCACCACGGTGCCTGAGCGATGGGATGCAAGCTGGGAGAACAACCAGAATCTTGCCCGCATGGCAGACGCCGCCGGCATCGAATTCATGCTGCCGTTGGGGCGTTGGAAAGGGTATGGGGGCGCCACCGACCACAACGGGTCTAATTTCGAAACCCTGACATGGGCAACCGGCATACTGGCCAGCACCCGCGACATCATGGCTTTCGGTACCGTTCACGTCTCGCTGTTCAATCCGGTGGTCGCAGCTAAGCAGATGGTTACGGCCGACCTCATCGGCCAGGGCCGGTTTGGACTCAATATCGTATGTGGTTGGAACATCGACGAGTTCGACATGCTCGGCATCGATCTCGCCCAGCACGATGACCGCTACGACCAAGGACAAGAGTGGATCGATATTGTCACTCGGGCCTGGTCTTGCGATGAGCCGTTCGATTACGAGGGCAGGTTCTATCAGGTCCACAAAACCAACATTCATCCCAAGCCCCACGGCGGCGGGCGGCCGATGATAGTGTGCGCGGGAAACTCCCCTCGCGGCAGGGACTATGCGGCTCGCAACGCCGACATGATGTTCACCAACCTCCGTATGGACCTTGACGAAGTGCCGGGGAATATAGCGGCGCTCAAGGAGATGGCCACGGCATACGGCCGGGATATCGGGGTATTTTCAAATGTCGCCGTGGTATGCCGGCCTTCGATGAAAGAGGCGGAGGAGTTTTTCCAGTATTATGCGGTGGAGAACGCAGACTGGGACGCGGTGGAAAATATGATAGTGGGGCGGGGCCTCAAAAAACCCGGCATATCGGAAGAGATACTCCAAGCGGCCCGGATCCGCGCCGCCGCTGGCAACGGGGCGTTGCCCATAGTAGGCGATCCCGGCCATGTAGCCGCCATGATGACGCGGTTGTCCGAGTACGGGGTCTCAGCCCTGGCCGTGGGATTTACCAACTACCTGGACGAATTCCCCTATTTCCGAGATGAGGTGCTCCCGCGGCTCGTGTACGAGGGACTGCGTGCGGAATAGGTTGGGGTTGAGAATTGGCTGGATGAAGGGCGGTGTGAGTGGTTTCCGGCAGGACAAGCGATAGACCATCCAGTTTGCCGATGCCCTGGAAGCCGGTGGCGGATCCCCAGGCCTTGCGGCAATTCCCCATGGCCCTAGCTTTGGCGCCGTTAGATGTAAATAGCGATCTCCCCAAAAAGCTCCTGAAGCCGGCGCTTGTCATGTTCAACAAGGGCAGGCTCCTCCATGGCTTTGAGGTTGTCCTCAAGGTGCGGGATACTCGACGTGCCTGTCAGCACCGTGGATATCCCTGGATGGTCGGCGGCGAATTTGTAACCGGCGCTTATCACCGAGTCCACGTCGTCGTGGATCAGCCAGCCCAGGGGGTCGTCATCGGGCACGGCGTTTTGAGGGACCAGGCCTTCACGCTTCCACTCGGCAACCTGGTCACGCAATAACTCTGGGCGCACCAGCTTGATACGTACCGCCGCCATGTTCACGATGCCAACGTTGTGCTCGATAGCCAGAGGGAGGGCCTTCCACGCGGCGGATTGATTGAGTATGCCGTACTTCAATTGGATGACGTCCCACAATTCCGGGTGGGTCTCCAGGGCCAGCACGACACCTTTGTGATCGTGCTCGACCATGAACTGCTCGCTAAATCCGATGAATCGAATCTTCCCCTGCTCCTGAAAACGCTTCAGCACCGGGTAGTGCTGTTCCACCACGTCGAAGTAATGCCGGGAATTGAAGACATGAAACTGGAGGATATCGACGCAGTCGACCTGCAAACGCACGAGGCTGTTTTCGATGGATCTGGCGATATCTTCGGGTGTTCGCATCACCCCGCCTCGGTCCAGGTACCTGCACTTGGTGGCCAGCACGTACGAATCTCTGGGAGCGCCCTTCAGGCCCCGCGCCAGGATCGCCTCACTGTCTCCGTATGCCTCCGATGTATCGAACAGGTTGACTCCCGCGTCAATGCACCTATGAATCAGACGGTCCTGATCATTTGACGTTAACCCGGTGTTCTGCCCAAGCTTGCTTGGCCCTCCAGATCCGTAACTTACCAATGAGACTTGCAGTCCAGTCCGTCCAAGGGTCCGATATATCATTTTCCTCTGTGTCTTAAGGCTAGAATGAGGGGATGATCACAAAAGTATGGGCCGGCACCTAACGCCAACCTAACCCAGCGGTCATGCCGCGCAGGTAGTTGATCTGTCCGACGTGTTCCGTGGAGTCGCCGATCACTCCGGCCAAGATCCTCCACACCGGCCGGGGGTCACCGTACACAGACTCAACCTCTTGATCGAATCGCTCGGGCGTGATCTTCAACACCCGTTCGACGATGGCGCGGTGCGCCGCGGCAGCGTAACCTAAAACCTGATCACGAGGCACGCGGAAAGCGGCGGCCTGCTCCTGCGTATCGCCCAACCCGGTTCGTTCTTCCGGCATGCCGAACCGTTGGGCCCACCCTTCGCTGATCCAGACCTGCGTCTCCCCGGTTACCGACGCGCTGACCCGGTCCCTCCACCGGCTCAGGTGCCAGACCAGCCAGGCGATGGAGTTGGAATCATCGGTTGGTTGATGGAAGAATTGCTCGTCGGTGACACCTTCCGACAACCTCTCTATCCAGCGGTAGGCGGCATCAAGCCGGTCCACTATGAATAGATTGAGGTTCACTTTTTCGGTGGTCATGTCTTCTCCTCTGCCGGGATAGAAATAAAGGTCCGTCTACCCATTCAACGATACCGGAGACTATCCCACTCTCACGTATTTATCCACGCTATGATCCAGGGTCAAGCCCAGATATATATCGCCATGGGAATCCACGTCGAGACCGTGGGCGTGGCGGATCGGCCAACGTTCCAGGACGTTGCCATCTCCATCCCAGATACTCACGTGGGAATCGCCGGATTCATCCGCCTGCTCCGCGATATAAAAAATCCCGTCCGCGTCCCGAACGATGTTGTCTGGCCCGCCCATGCCGGTCCACATGGTGATGAATTCCCCTTCGGGGGAGAAGATCTGAACCCTGCGATTGGCCCGGTCGCAGACATACACTTTCCCCTCTGGGTCTACCAAGAGGCTGTGGACCAAGTGAAATTCGCCGGGTTCTTTTTTACCGGGCTGGCCCCAGGAGTTTATGAGCCGCCCGTCGCTGCTGAACCGGTGAACCCGGGCGTTGCGGTACCCATCGGAGACATAGATATCACCGGATGGGCTGGGAGCCATCTCGGTGCAATAGTTGAACGGCCCTGCCGCCCGGGGCACCAGGTCTCCCGGGTTTTCACATCCGGTGTCCGAAAAGACCCCCCTTTCACCGATGACCTGTAGAGGCTTGCCGTCCAGGGTATATTTAACCGCGACATGGTCCGATCTATCGGTGATGTAGACTATGTCGTCCACGATGGTCATTCCGTGTGGGTCCGCAATAGCCCCTACACCCCAGCAATCAAGATAGTTGCCCCCACGGTCGAAGACCATAACCGGCGGGTCTTGACGTTGAAACGCGTAAACCCGGTCCTGTGAATCAGTGGCCACGGTGCTGACGACGCCCAGAGCCTGGCCCTGGGGCAGCTTAGGCCAGTCTTGAACCAGCTCATAGGTGTATTTGCCCGATCCGAAAGTGGTCATATCTTCATCCCTTTTCTTTGGATTGCCTGGCACCCAGAATATAGATGTAATGTACTCGCTGGCAAGCGACGTACCATTAAACTAGGACAATATGAGCAAATGTGGAGGTCACGATGGATGCGGTCACTTTTATTTGGGATACCTTGCGCCAGGTCCATCTCAGATTGTCGGAAACCTGCCAGGGACTGACTCAAGATGAGGTGTTATGGCGTCCCTTGCCCTACGCCAATAACATTGGGTTTATCCTGTGGCACGTAACCCGCGCCGAGGATAATGTGATCAGCAACCTGAGTCCTCCCGAACCCGCCCTTTGGGTGTCCCAGAGATGGTACGAGAAATTCAAGCAGCCGGTTGAAGCTCCTGACCCCGGCGACCGTATGGGGCTGCAAGGTCTGTCCATACCCAGCCTCGATGTGCTATTGGGATATTCCGAAGCGGTTCACGAAAAAGCCCAGAGCGTCTTTCCCGCCTTGCCTGTGGAAACGCTTGATGAGTGTCGCGACCCGAACCGGCCACAGCGTACGGTGGCGATGGCCCTGAGGCACCTGATCACCCATAAGAACAACCACCACGGCCAGATAGATTACATCCGCGGACTGCAAGATCAGACCTGGGATCTGCCGCCGGGGACGGGAATCGTTTTACCCGGCGCCAAATAAGCGGTAGACCCCGCTGATAATATTCTGTGATCGGCCGAGCGAGGGATGCTTAACATTGGGCCGAATCAACCTGACAAGAAGGACGACGGCATGAGGGACAACCGACCTAAAATCAGTCACGTGTACGCCGGCAATCCGCTGGACCGTGGCGACCGCGAACGCCGGGACGACGAGTGGCTGGCCGCTAGAGCCAGAGACCCAAAGAGCAGATTTCTCCCTATGTGGGACCTAAACGTTCTGATAACCAACGGCTCCCAAGGAGAGCTCGGCTGGCTCAGCTTCGATGACTTGAACCGCCTGGGGGTGGACGCAGCCCCCATATTTCTCGGCATGGCCGGTGATGATTCCCATTTCGTGGTCGATATTTCGAAAAACGAACCAGCGGTGCGTGAGTTGCGTGAGCGCCCCGAGATGAGGTTCGAAGACGCCCGGACCGCCACCGAGGTGCTGAGCGGCCCTGATTCCGGGATCGTTGCCCAGGCGCGGGCCCAGGTGAACTGGCATGGCCGCAACGGTTACTGCTCGATCTGCGGCCATGAGACCTATATGAAACGGGGCGGTCAGGTGAGGCAATGCTCCAATTGCAATGCCCAGAACTACCCGCGCACCGACCCGGTGGTCATCACGGTCGTGTCGGATAACGAATGGTGCCTGCTGGGGAGGTCCCGAGGCCGCGGCTC